>JBFFLO010000105.1:0-7940 GCA_041554895.1 Lutimonas sp.
AAAAACCTTCCCTTTTAAAAGTTCTGTCTGATGAGCAAACATGGACTCATCCACTGAAAGCTTTAAACCATATTTCTTGATACGATCTATCAATTGAAGGTTCCCCTGATCACTAAAATAGTTGACAATACTTTGCGCGATCTTTTCCCCTATTTCATCAACCGTAATGAGTTCTTCATAACCAGCAGTCATAAGTGCGTCTATATTCCTGTAATGACGTGCTAATTTTTTAGCAACAGTTTCCCCTACAAATCGAATTCCCAGCGCAAATAAAACCTTTTCAAAGGGGATCTTCTTGGATTCATCTATTCCCTTGATCATGTTTGAAGCCGACTTTTCCGCCATTCGTTCCAAAGGAACAATTTGTTCGGAGCTAAGCTCATAGAGATCAGCAAAATTATGGATCAAACCATTTTTAAAAAGCAATTCAATAGATTCGGCTCCAAGCCCGTCGATATTCATCGCTTTGCGACTTATAAAATGTTGAATCCTTCCTGTGATCTGGGTGGGGCATCCAAATTCATTCGGACAATAATGTTTGGCATCACCGGCTTGTCTCTGCAGCTCCGTCCCACAATCAGGACAATGTGTTATAAATTGTATGGGTTCAGCACTGGCAGAACGATGAGACAGATCCACACCAACAATTTTAGGAATGATCTCTCCTCCTTTTTCTACATATACCAGGTCTTTTAGGCGTAGGTCCAATTTCTTTATCTGATCTGCATTATGCAAGGAGGCCCTTTTTACAATGGTCCCCGCAAGATCAACAGGTTCCAGATTTGCAACTGGTGTAATCGCGCCGGTTCTTCCTACCTGATAAGTAACTTCATTCAGTACGGTGCTGGCTTGTTCGGCTTTGAATTTATAAGCGAGCGCCCAGCGAGGCGATTTGGCTGTATAACCCAATTCTTCCTGGTAATGCAAGGAATTTACCTTAATCACTACTCCATCGGTTTCATAAGGCAGCTCATGTCTTTTATGGTCCCAAAAATCCAGGAAATCTATAATTTCCTTGACATCTTTACATATTTTTATAGTCTTAGGCACTTTAAACCCGATCGAAGCAGCATAGTTCAAGGTGTCATAATGGGTTAAAAAAGGATTTTTATCTCCAACCACCTGGTACAATAAGCAATCCAACGGCCGGCTTGCTACCTCGGCACTATCCTGAAGCTTTAAACTCCCGCTTGCTGTATTCCTCGGGTTTCGATATGGGTCCTCCCCTGCCTCAACCCGGTCTTTGTTCATTTGTTCAAAACCATCTAAAGGCAAGATGATCTCTCCCCTTATATCAAATGTATTAAATTGGCCTTCCTTTAAAACCAGTGGAATTGACCTAATGGTTTTCACATTTGCCGTTACATCATCCCCCATAAAGCCATCTCCTCTGGTAACGGCCTTAACAAAACTGCCATTGACATAGGTCAGATTGATCGAGGCTCCATCATACTTCAGTTCACAGGCAAATTCGAGCAAGACATCTCCCAGTATCTTTTGAATCCTTTTTTCCCAATCCAAAATATCTTCTTTTGAATAAGAATTATCCAAAGAATACATCCTGTTCTGGTGCATAACGGTATTAAAGTTTTTTGTAATGTGACCACCTACTCTTTGCGTCGGTGAATTTGGGTCGGCAAATTCAGGGTGTTTCAATTCAAGTTCCTGAAGCTCCTTTAATTTAACGTCAAATTCAAAATCGGATATACTTGGCTCATCAAGAACATAATAGCGATAATTATGTTGCCTGAGTTCTTCTCTCAGGGTTTTAATTTTACTTTCAACTTCGTTCATCAGGCTTTTGGGTTTTGGAAATTTAAAAATAACCCTTTTTTTATTATCCACAGTTTATTGTTCTTTTTCATAATGGTTTTTCTCAAACCTTATGTGACATAAGTTACTGAAAATAGTCTGTTTACGCTCGAAAATATGATTTAAGTCACTTCTTGAAAAAAAACCTCATTCTATCTTTGTACCATAATTAATAAGACAAAAAACATGAAGAAGTTAGTGATTTTAGGTGCCGGAACTGCCGGAACAATGATGTTAAACAAATTACACCATGAACTTGAAAAAGATGAATGGGAAATCACCATAGTTGATCAATATAAAACACATTATTACCAACCTGGGTTCTTGTTTATTCCATTTGGGGTTTACAGTAAAAAAGATGTTGTCAAACCAAAATATGATTTCTTTCCTCCAGGAGTTAATGTGATTTTCAGTCCTATTGACAAAATCGTCGGAGAAGAGAATAAGGTACTTCTTGAAGGGGGCAAGGTATTGAATTATGATTTTCTGATCATAGCTACAGGAACGGAAACAAGGCCATCTGAAACTGAGGGGCTTACAGATAAATTATGGTATAAGGATATATTTGACTTTTATACAATAGAAGGAGCTGTAGCACTTCACAAACGATTCAAAGACTGGGAGGGCGGCAAATTGGTGATGTGTATTCCAGAATTACCCTATAAGTGCCCGGTAGCTCCGATAGAATTCGTTTGCCTTGCTGAAGCTTATTTTGCCGAACGCGGAATGAGCGATAAGGTTGATATTTCTTATGTTACTTTAATGTCAGGTGCCTTTACAAAGCCAGTTGCCTCCAAGGTTCTTGGTGATCTTTTGGAAGAAAAGAACATCGAAGTTGTCTCTGATTTCTATTTAAGTCATGTTGACAATGAAAATAAAAAACTGGTTTCTTTTGATGATCGTGAAGTACCCTTTGATATTTTGACGATTGTTCCTGTAAATATGGGATCCGATATGATCGAGCGCAGCGGTATGGGGGATGATATGAATTATGTTCCCACAGACAAGCACACCTTGCAGTCAAAACAATTCGAAAACATTTTTGTGATCGGTGATGCGGCGAATATCCCGACTTCAAAAGCCGGTTCTGTAGCACATTTTGCAGCTGAGATTTTAACTGAAAACCTTCTTGCTGCAATGGAAGGAAGAGCTTTACCGGCGAAATTCGACGGTCATGCCAATTGTTATATTGAAACGGGTTACGGCAAAGGTGCCTTGATCGATTTCAACTATGAAACAGAACCATTGCCAGGAACTTTCCCCTTGCCAGGCATCGGGCCCTTTGGTTTATTAAAAAATACAAAAATGAACCATTATGGAAAAATTCTTTTCAGGTGGATCTATTGGCACATTCTGCTAAAAGGCAGAGAATTGCCAATTGAGGCTGACATGAGCATGGCAGGAAAAAAGAGAATTTAACCTCAATACAGACGCGTAATGGAAGATAAGAAAATACAAATGCAAATTGATGCACTGGACAAAAAGCTGGATCTGATCCTGGGGTATGTTCATCAACAGAAGCTACAGGCCAACATGGTTGAAGACCTTGTGGGCGACCTCAGCATCATCGGTAAGGATGCCTATGATTCAACGGTACTCGAACTCGATAAAAGACAGATTGAAATTGACCCTTCTGAATTAACCGGATTGGCAGTATCGATTTTAAGAAATATCGGAAATATCAAAACCGTTATGGATACCCTTGAAATGGCGGTGGATCTTGGTAAAGAGGTTGGTCCAATTGCGAATGAAGTCATCATTGACTTTACCAAGCAAATGAATGGCCTGGAACAAAAGGGCTACTTTGACTTTATAAGAGAAATCGGGCCTGTTATTGATAATGTGGTTAAAGGCTTTAGTCCTCAGGATCTTAAAGAACTTGCCAACAGTATCGTATCGATTTTGTCGATCGTCAAAGAGATGACCCAGCCAGAGGTATTGAACATCATGCAAAATGCAATCAAGGCATTTAACAGTATGGAAACCGAAAGCGTACCTTCCTACTCCGTATGGAAGTTGATGCGTGAAATGAACAGTCCTGAAATGAAAAAGGCACTGGGTTACGGAATTACTTTTATGAAAAATGTATCAAAAGATGTTAGCATCAAAGACTAAATAAATAAACAATTAATAACTTAAATAATACTATTATGGCTTTACAAACAATCGCAGGAGAGCAAGTTCATGTATCTGAAGAAGGATACCTTGAAAACATGGATGAATGGAATGAAAATATTGCAAAAGAAATCGCAAGCAGTGTTGGAATCGAATTGACAGACAAACACTTTGAGGTTTTAAATTATTTACGTGAAAAAACGAAAGCTGGTGAATCACTTACAATCAGAAAAGTTGGAAAATCAGGAATCACCGATATCAAGGGGCTTTACAAATTGTTTCCAAAAGGACCTTTAAAGTACTCTGCACTAATAGCAGGTATTCCTAAACCAGCCAGTTGCGTATAATCAATTAAATGATAACAAAAATATAACAAGATGAGTTCAGAAGAAAAAAAACCTTTAGAAAAAGTATGTATCATCTGTGCCAAAGGTTCTTTGGAAGACGTATATGCAACTTTAGTGATGGCAAATGGTGCTGTGATGGAAGGTATTGAAACCAATGTGTTTTTCACGTTCTTTGGCCTTGATGGTATCACGAAGGACCGAATGAATGCACTCCATACGGCTACAACCGGAAATCCAGCCATGCGCATGCCTGGTGGCCTTCCTTTTCCAACAATGTTGGGAGGATTGCCTGGTGTTGAAGCCGGAGTCTCAAAAATGATGAGACACCAAATGGAAGAGCTTGATATGCCTCCGGTTGATGAATTCCTGGAAATGATCACTGCAGGAGGCGGAATGATTTACGCATGTAAGCTTGCCGTTGATATGTTCAAATTAGAAAAAGAAGACCTTCATGAAGAAGTGGATTCAATCATCACAATAGGAGACTTCTATGGTCTTTGCGACGGTGACAGGACACAAATTATATTTACGTAAAAAATATTCAAGGGAAGGCCTTTGTCCTTACCTTGTTTTTTTAGTGTTGATTTTTGATAAAACGACAGTGCCTGGCACTGTCGTTTTTTCGTAATATTTTATCGGTAAAAACTACTTGTTTCGTCGAGCTTCTTTCCTTTCGTTCCTTTCCTCTTCCTGAAGCCTTTTCCTTTCTGCCTTTCGTTGCTGTTCTTGCTCTGGGGTCAGGTAATAATCAACCACCTGCCCTGCATAATAAAGGGAGTCACGATCAATAGTATTGACATCAATATTTTGGTCTTCAGCAACCTGTGCTGCATATTTCTCCAATTCTGCCTCACTTACCCAGCCTCCTCCTAAGGATTTATACAAACCGATATAAGATGAAAGCAAGGCCTGATAATTTTCACTAACGGCTAAGCGCGCATCAAATTCCTGCCGCTGGTTTTCAATCACTTCCAGGTAACTGGTAACACCTTGATAGTAACGTTGCCTTGACAGGTTACTCGCATTTTTTGACGCTCTCATTTTCATTTCATTTGCGATCAATTCTTCTCTATACGTGGATAATTCCACCAAAGAATTATCAACCTCCAACAAGGCGTTTAATACGGTATTTTCATATTGGTAGAGATACTGTTTAGCGAGTTCTCTCTCAATATCGACACGTCTTGCATTCTTTCCCCATTCGAAAACAGGGCCAAGTAAGCCAGCCCCGGCACTCCAGCCCAAACCATTTGAAACCAAATTAGACAGGTCAGCACTGCCAACACCCATTAATCCGGTCAAACTGATCGAAGGAAAACGTATCGCCTGTGCCACGCCTATTCTTGCATTCTGAGCTTTGTACATTTGTTCCGATTGTAAAATATCAGGTCTTCTTTGCAATATCTCTGAAGGAATCCCGGTAGGTATGGAATCAGGTATCTTGTAGTCTTTTAGATCTTTAAACGTTAGTACCGCATCCATATTCCTGCCAAGCAGTAAACTAATGTTGTGTTCTGTAAAGGCTGCAAATCGTTTAAACCTTGGAACGGATGCCTGAGTAATTCCCTTTTGGATCTCAGCCTGGTTAACGTCAATAATATGGGTATACCCTTTATCAAATCTTTCTTGTATAATGTTAAGCGTACTATCTCTTAGTGCCAGGGTACTTTCAGAAATTTGTAAACGTGTTTTGTAATCCAATAATTTAAAATAATTCGTGGCTACTTCGCTGATCAAAGCAATTTCAATCGCGCGCTTGCCATAAAAAGACGCTAACATTTCGGCTTTAGCAGCTTCAGTACTCCTTCTGAACTTACCCCAAAAATCCAATTCCCAATTTAATGTTCCCGCTGCGTTGTAATTTTCAAAATTCACATCTGTTGGAACCCCCAATAACTGATTGCTTACTCCGGCCCCTGCCTGGGCGCCAATTTTAGGTCCCATATCGGCTTTGTTAAACTTTACATTGGCTCTTGCCTGTTCGATCCGGCTTGCGGCTACCAATAAATTCTTATTTTCACGCAAGGCAGTGGCAATCAAAGTATCAAGCACTGGGTCATGAAACAACTCCCACCATTTTAGATTGATGATACTGTCTGTGGCATTATTGGAATACCTGAAGGTTTGCGGTGTTTCATCTTCCGGTTTTTGAAAATTAGGCCCTACTTTACAAGAAAATACAATTCCCGAAAGAGCCAGAAAAACCGTGATATTAATTAGTTTCTTTCTCATGCCTTAGTATTTGTAGATTCTCCCTTAAGGGCCAGTCGTTTATCTCTTTGCTTCTCATATCCAAAGACCTTGCCTATGAATATAAACAACATCGGATATAAGAAAATGCCTAAAAAAGTAGCCAAAGTCATTCCTCCCAAGAGGGCCATACCCATCACTTTTCTGGCTTCGGCCCCTGATCCCGATGCAATGACCAGCGGAAATACCCCTAGTATGAAAGAAAATGCAGTCATCAATATGGGCCTGAATCTTGATTTTGCTGCTTTCATGGCAGCGTCATATAAGCTCAAACCGGCCTGAAACTCTTCATTGGCAAATTCAACGATCAGTATAGCATTTTTTGCGGCCATCCCAATAAGCATCACGAATGATACCTGGGCGAAAATATTATTCTCAAAGGTTGGACTGACAAGCCTTGCTGCCCACAGCGCAAATAAAGCCCCAAAAATGGCAAATGGTGTTCCTAATAATATACTTAATGGCAAGGACCAGCTTTCATATTGTGCCGATAAAATTAAAAATACAAAGACCAATGAAAATGTCAAGATCGTCATCAAAGATCCTGAGGCTATTTCTTCCTGGAATGACATGGCATTCCATGCATAACTCATGTCTTTTGGCAAAACCTCAGCAGCCACTTCTTTTAACGCTTCTCTTGCCTGATCAGAAGTATACCCGGGTGCAGGAGCTCCTGTCACCTCTACAGACCTGAACAGATTAAACCTCGATGTATAATCCGGGCCGGCGATGGGCCTGATGGTGGCAACCGTCCCCAGCGGCACCATATTCCCTTCCATATTTTTTATAAAGAAATTATTCATTTGACTTTCATCCACCCTGTACAAGGGCTCAGCCTGTATATAGGTTTTATACAACCTGCCAAAACGGGTAAAGTCATTTACATAAGATCCACCCATAAAGGCCCCAACCGTGGTATATAAATCATTTAGATTGATTCCCAGTTTTAAGGCCTTCTCCCTATCGATATCCATATAACGTTGAGGAACAGCAGCCCGGAAAGTGGTAAAGGCACTGCCTATTTCGGGCCTGGCGTTAGCTGCTTGTATGAATTTTCCGGTATTTTCAGCCAGATAACCTGGGGTGTTCCCTCCCCGATCCTGAAGCATAATACTATATCCTGAACCATTACCTAAACCAGGAATAGCCGGTGGCCCGAAGGCGAATACTTGTGCTCCTTTAATTTTTTGTACCAGGGCCATGTTAGACTTCATCACCATTTCCTCTGCTGTTGCAGATCTTTCATCCCAGGGCTTTAAAGAGGCAAACAAAAAACCTGAATTTGATGTCATGGCTCCTGAAAGCATTGAAAAACCCGGTGCAGATGTTACATACTCTACTTCAGGAAACTGCATTAGAATTTCTTCAACTTCTTTTGAGATTTCATTGGTTCTTTGCAGGGAGGCCGCATCTGGC
>JBFFLO010000106.1:0-7939 GCA_041554895.1 Lutimonas sp.
AAGCATTAAAATATTTTCAATCTAGCTAATATTAGCCCAAATCGACTTATTTCTCATAATTTTTTCAAAGGTGGACCATATAATTTTATGGTCAGGATCCTGGTGACCCAACTCCGAATATACTACTTGCTGGGCAGCCTTTCTTGCTAAGTACAGTACATTTGAGTCTTGAACAATATCGGCTATCTTTAGATTCAAGACCCCACTCTGCTGGGTTCCCATCAAATCACCAGGGCCCCTTAACTTAAGGTCAACCTCCGCAATTTTAAAACCATCGTTGGTCTCCACCATGGTTTGCAACCTCGTTTTTGCTTCTTTGGTAAGCTTGAACCCAGACATAAGTATGCAATAACTCTGATCTGCTCCTCTTCCTACCCTTCCCCTTAACTGGTGTAGCTGCGATAATCCAAAACGCTCTGCACTTTCAATGATCATCACACTGGCATTTGGAACGTTCACCCCTACCTCTATCACAGTCGTAGCTATCATGATCTGCGTCTCGCCTTTTACAAAGCGCTGCATCTCGTAGTCCTTGTCTGCTGATTTCATTTGTCCGTGCACGATGCTGATCCTGAATTCAGGCAAGGGAAATTCTCTTGAAATACTTTCGTATCCGTCCATCAGGTCCTTATAATCAAGCTGCTCCGACTCCTTGATCAAAGGATAAACAATATAGATCTGCCGTCCTTTGATGATTTCATCTTTGATGAATTTAAAAACAGCCAAACGGTTACTGTCATAACGGTGTATTGTTTTGATCATTTTTCTACCAGGCGGCAATTCATCGATCACCGAAATATCCAAGTCACCATACACGCTCATTGCCAATGTTCTGGGGATAGGCGTTGCGGTCATCACCAAAATATGCGGTGGCAGGTTATTTTTCATCCACATCTTGGCTCTTTGCGCCACGCCAAAACGATGTTGCTCATCAATAATGGCTAGTCCAAGGTTTTTAAACTTTACCTTATCTTCAAAAAGGGCATGTGTTCCTATCAGGACGTGAAGCCTGCCATTTTCCAAATCTTCATGAATCACGCGTCTTTGAGCCGCTGTTGATGAACCCGTAAGCAAGCTCACCTTCACGTTCATAGGCGCCAGTAATTCCTCCACTGCATTAAAATGCTGTATAGCCAATATTTCGGTTGGGGCGATCAGGGCCGATTGATAACTATTGTCCAAAGCCATCAACATGGTTAAAACCGCGACAATCGTTTTACCCGAACCTACATCGCCCTGAAGTAAACGGTTCATCTGAGCCCCGGTATTCAAATCTTTACGAATTTCTTTTAACACCTTTTTTTGCGCATTGGTCAACTCAAAAGGTAAATGGTCCTTGTAAAAAACATGAAAATATTGCCCTATCTGATCAAACACAAATCCTTTATTTTTAGCCTTATTCGTCAGGTTCCTTACCACAAGTTGTATCTGAATAAAAAATAACTCTTCAAATTTTAATCTATAGCGGGCTTTGCTTAACAAATCCTGACTTTGCGGGAAATGTATATTGAACATGGCTTCGTTTTTGGAAATCAGTCCTTGCTCCTTAATCAATTTTGCAGAAAGCGTCTCTGCAAACCTTCCATGAGCCTCAGTAAACAGTTGTTGCTGAATTTTCTGCATAACCCTGTTGCTCACGCCCTTATTGGATAAAAGCTCCGTAGATCTATATACTGGTTGCATGGTTATTTTAAAGCCTTTTTTATATTCGCTGAGCAAGTCCAGCTCCGGATGAGCCATATTAAAGGCCCCATTGAAAAAATTCACTTTCCCGAAGATCACATAAGGAACATTTAGTTTTAGTGAATCCTGGATCCACTTTGCGCCTCGAAACCATACCAGTTCCATCTGACCGCTTTCATCCATAAATTGGGCAACCAGCCTGCTTCCCCTTTTCTGCTTCACAGATTTAAACCCTGTGATCTTCCCGATAACCTGAACATCGGCCCCGCTTATTTGCAATTCCCTGATCTTATAAAACTTCGTTCTGTCTATATATCGAAAAGGGAAGAAATTGGCGAGATCCCCATAGGTAAAGATCCCCAGCTCCTTTCCTAAGAGTTGAGCCCTTGACGGGCCCACTCCTTTTAAATACGATATGGATGTTTCAAAGTTAATGATGGTGTTTTTATAAGGAATTACGAAAATATAAAACTTAATTCTTTTGAAGATTCTTTACATTTGATTTTTTTATGATCTCATTATGCTGTCTACAGAAATCAAGGAACTTTTAGAAGAAAAGGTAAGTCAATATAACCATCCCGGGTTTATTGAAAGTGATCCGATTCAAATTCCTCATCAGTACCGACTTAAAGAAGATATTGAAATCGCCGCCTTTCTTACAGCAACAATTTCTTGGGGCAATAGAAAAATGATCATCAAAAATGCCCAAAAACTCATGGATATTATGGGTAATTCGCCATATGACTTTGTCATGGAATCAAAACCTGTTGAGGATATAAATTTTGTACACAGAACCTTTAATGCAGTTGATCTTAAATATTTTATTGCAGGACTCAGGAATATTTACGGTAAACACCAAGGATTGGAAGCAGTATTCAGCAAGTATACTGAGGCTGACAGCATTCAAAGCAGTATCCACCATTTTAAAAAACTGTTTTTTGAGCTTGAGCACCCTAAACGAACCCAAAAACATGTTTCTGACCCCTATAAAGGTTCAGCTGCAAAAAGGATCAATATGTTCTTAAGATGGATGGTTCGCCATGACAATACCGGAGTTGATTTCGGGCTTTGGAATTCTATTTCGCCTTCTGTTTTATCTTGTCCTTTGGATGTCCATTCAGGAAAGGTCGCCAGAAAACTTGGCTTATTGATCCGTAAACAAAATGATGCCAAGGCCCTTAAGGAATTAGACGGCCGACTGCGTGAAATGGATCCTTATGATCCTGTCAAATATGATTTTGCCCTCTTTGGCCTGGGCGTTTTTGAAAAATTTTCCTGACAGGGTTGTCGGGCAATTATAATTTTTGATCAATTCATTTTTAAGGTGCCATTCGCTTTGTATTTAATCGCTACCTTTGCGGCTTAAAATTCAATTACTGATGCGTTTACACAGAAACCTTGTACTTGCGGTGATCCATGCGCTTGACCTTATTTATAATGAGAAAGAATATGCAGATAAGGTGGTACAAAAAACCTTGAAACTAGATAAACGATGGGGAGTTAGAGATCGAAAATTTGTGGCGGAAACCATTTATGACATGGTTCGCTGGAAACGTCTTTACAATGAAATTGCAGGAACAAAAGAGCATTATACAAGAGATAATTTATGGAAGAATTTTGCTGTTTGGGCTATCTTAAAGGGTATTAAATTACCTGACTGGAGATATTTCGAAGGTACCCCGACAAGAAGGATCAAAGGTAAATTTGACGAGTTACAAAGTATCAGGAAATTCAGAGAGTCAATCCCAGACTGGATGGATGAGACCGGTGAAGCCGAATTAGGAAAGCGCTGGGATGAGGAAATAAAGGAGCTGAATAAACAGGCGAGGGTAATTCTTAGAGCTAATACCCTGAAAACAAACAGGAAGGACTTGCAAAAATTACTTCAGGACGAAGAGATATTTACTGAATTCGTTCCACAGGCACCTGATGCCCTGGTGCTGGTTGAACGCAAAAATGTGTTTTTGACCCAGGCTTTTAAAAATGGTTTGTTTGAAGTACAGGATGCGTCTTCTCAGTTGGTGGCTCCTTTTTTAGATGTGCGACCAGGTCAAAAAGTAATTGATGCCTGTGCGGGTGCCGGTGGAAAAACACTGCACCTGGCATCTTTGATGGAAAACAAAGGGCAGATCATAGCCATGGATATTTATGCCCATAAACTGGCGGAACTAAAAAAACGCGCCAAAAGAGACGGTGCCCATAATATTGAGACCAGGCCCATTGATGGGTCCAAAGCCATCAAGAAGTTCAAAGGAAAAGCTGACCGTGTGCTTATCGATGCGCCCTGCAGTGGAATTGGTGTTTTAAAAAGAAACCCAGATTCAAAATGGAAACTTAATGCCGACTTTTTAGATCGAATCAGAAAAACCCAGGCAGAAATCCTGGATCAATATGGGTCTATGGTGAAAGATGGTGGAAAAATGGTTTACGCTACCTGCTCGATACTACCTTCTGAGAATGAAAAGCAGGTTGAGGCATTTTTAGAGAAGCATAAAGAGTTCAAATTGCTTAAAGACAAAAAAGTATCGCCAGCGGCCTCAGGGTTTGATGGTTTTTATATGGCCCTTTTGGAAAAAAAATCTTAAGGCTCAACTAGCTTTTATACGATTGGATAACACAAAAGGCAAATACCTGTTTACTTCATCAAGATTAGGGTTCAGAACTTGGGTTGATGATGATATTGAGCAAATGAGCTCGCTCAACTCAGATAAAGAAGTGATGGAATTTTTTCCCTTTTTGCCTTCCAGGGATCAAACTGTCGAATTTATTCGAAGGATGCAGCACCAGTTCCTGGAAAAAGGCTTTTGCTATTTCCCGGTCGATCATTTGGAATCGAATAGTTTTGTAGGTTTTATTGGGTTTTCCCGGCAGGAATTTAAAAGTGATTTTACGCCTTGTGTGGATATTGGCTGGAGAATTCAGAAAAAATACTGGGGAAAAGGACTGGCCACGGAAGGCGCCCTGCAATGCATCCAATATGCGAAGGACCATCTGCCGCTGAACCGTATCTATTCAATGGCTCCAAAAATGAATTCAAAATCCTTAAAGGTCATGGAAAAAATAGGAATGACCTATATAAAAGACTTTGAACACCCAAAACTAAGTAAAAATCCCACGCTTCAAAAATGTGTCTTGTTCGCGATGGACTTATATTGAGCAGACCTTATATCGTTTATAAGAATTCAACAATAATTTATTGAATATTATTAACATTGGCTACAATAATACAAGGTCAAATGATTAAATTTGCGTCTTTCAAAAACTAAAGATAACATCAGTCAAATGATCTACTTTTTTACTCAAAGGCAAACGGTATTTGCCGTTTCCTCTCCTTCAGAAATTGACGAACAAAACATTGAAAAATTAAAATGGCTCTTTGGCAATGCTCAGCAGGTAACTAAAAATACCATTGCCGGCAATTTTATCGGGCCCAGAAAAGAAATGGTCAGTCCCTGGAGTACCAATGCTGTTGAAATAACACAGAATATGGGGGTTTCGGGAATCGTGCGCATTGAAGAATTTTTTGGAACAAATGCTGATAACCCGGTTTTTGATCCTATGATCCAACATCATTACAAAGAACTGAACCAGGATCTGTTTACCGTGAACATTCAACCCGAGGCCATTAAAGAGATCGATGACATTGCGGCTTACAATCAAGCTGAAGGGCTTGCACTTAGCGAAGATGAAGTAAAATATTTAGAGGATTTATCAGTAAAATTAGACCGAAAATTAACAGATTCTGAAATATTTGGCTTTTCGCAGGTCAATTCAGAACACTGTCGACACAAAATATTCAACGGTACATTTGTCATTGATGGGAAGGAGAAACCACATTCTCTTTTCAAAATGATCAAAAAGACTTCAATTGAAAATCCTAATACCATAGTTTCGGCATACAAGGACAACGTCGCCTTTATCGAAGGACCGGTTATTGAGCAGTTTGCGCCAAAATCGGCCGACAAACCAGATTACTACCAGATCAAAAAGGTGAAATCAGTTATTTCCTTAAAGGCCGAAACGCATAATTTCCCAACAACTGTGGAGCCCTTTAACGGAGCTGCTACCGGATCGGGAGGAGAAATCAGGGACAGGCTTGCCGGGGGAAAGGGATCCTTACCCTTAGCAGGAACTGCCGTATATATGACGCCTTACTCAAGGCTTACAAAAAACAGGTCATGGGAAAACATGCCTGAAAGAAAATGGCTGTACCAAACGCCTATAGACTTGTTGATCAAGGCCTCCAATGGGGCTTCAGATTTCGGAAACAAATTCGGTCAACCCTTGATCTCCGGTTCACTTTTCACCTTTGAACACGAAGAGCATAACAGGAAATTGGGCTTTGACAAGGTCATCATGCTAGCCGGAGGCGTAGGATACGGCAAGGAAAAAGATAGCCTAAAAGAAAAGCCCGTTAAAGGAGACAGCATCATCATTCTTGGAGGAGATAATTACCGAATTGGAATGGGCGGAGCAGCAGTTTCCTCGGCCGATACCGGAGAATTCAATACAGCCATCACATTAAATGCAGTTCAAAGATCAAATCCTGAAATGCAAAAAAGAGTGGCCAATACTATCAGAGGTATGGTTGAAGGTGATGAAAACAAGATCATCTCGATTCATGACCACGGTGCAGGAGGACATTTAAACTGCTTGTCTGAACTTGTAGAAGAAACGGGTGGACTCATTAACATTGATGCTTTGCCCATTGGAGATCAAACCTTGTCTGCGAAAGAGATCGTGGGCAATGAGTCACAGGAAAGAATGGGCCTGGTGATCCATGAAAAGGATCTTGATCATTTGCATAGGATAGCTGATAGGGAAAGATCCCCTATTTATGATGTGGGGCAAGTGACTGATGACTTCAGGTTTACTTTTGCTTCCGAAAAAACAGGTGAGAAACCTATGGATTTTGACTTGGCAGACATGTTTGGGAGTTCTCCCCACACCATTATGAATGACAAGAGTCTTGGTCGTAAATACCACCCCATCTCTTATGATGTCAATGAAATTTATCAAGACAGCAAAAACCTGCTTCAACTGGAAGCCGTGGCTTGTAAAGACTGGCTTACCAACAAGGTTGACCGTTGTGTGGGAGGTAAAGTCGCCAAACAGCAATGTACAGGTTCACTTCAATTGCCCTTGAATGATGTTGGCGTAATGGCACTCGATTTCAAAGGTCGAAGCGGTATAGCAACCTCAATCGGACATGCCGTGGGCAGTGCTTTGATAGATGAAAGAGCTGGTTCAAAAAATGCGATCGCAGAGGCTTTAACCAATATCGTCTGGGCCCCCTTAAAGGATGGCCTTCAATCTGTCTCTTTATCGGCGAACTGGATGTGGCCTTGCAGAAATGAAGGTGAGGATGCCAGACTGTACAATGCCGTAGAAGCTGTGTCAGAATTTTCTATCGCTTTGGGAATCAATGTTCCTACGGGAAAGGATTCTCTTTCCATGAAACAGAAATATGCGGATGAAGAAGTGATTGCACCTGGCACCGTGATCATTTCGGCAGCAGGTGAATGTTCTGATATCAACAAGGTCGTGGAGCCGGTATTTCAGGTTGTAGATGACAATAGCATTTATTATATCGATTTTTCTGAAGATGCGTTTCACTTGGGTGGCTCAAGTTTTGCCCAGGTAAGAAACGGTATCGGTGCTCATACCCCATCGATAAATGATGCAGCATATTTTAAGAAATGTTTCAATACTGTGCAGGAATTGATCAATAAGGAACTTGTGCTTGCCGGTCATGATATTTCTGCTGGAGGAATGCTGACCACGCTCCTGGAAATGTGTTTTGCGGAAAATAATGTAGGCGCAAATATTCACCTTGATGGATTTGATGAAAAAGATCCAACCAGGTTGTTGTTCTCAGAAAAAAGTGGTGTCATCATTCAAACTGAGAGAGCTGCAGAAGTAAATGAGATCCTGACAAACAATAACATTAGCTTTCATCAGATAGGAACAGTTGTTAATTCTGGAAATCTTGAAATAACTAATTTTGATCTAAGCTTTGATATAGCTACTTACAGAGATTATTGGTATACCACCTCCTTCCTTTTGGACAAACAGCAAACTGCAAATAATCTTGCTGAAGCAAGGTTTAATAATTACAAACATCAACCTTTGAGCTTTCAATTTCCCAAAGGTTTTTCAGGAAAACTTCCGCTTATTGATGCTTCAAAGCCACGGCCCAAGGCTGCTGTGATCAGAGAAAAAGGATCCAATAGTGAGCGGGAAATGGCCAATGCAA
>JBFFLO010000107.1:0-7924 GCA_041554895.1 Lutimonas sp.
GCGGTTGGTAACGATTTTTCTGCTGAATCCAATTACGGAAAATTTGACGCTTTAACCGGTTTATTGATAAAAACAAACGGCACTGATTTTGACATCATCCAAAGCAGGAATTCCGGCTTTAATGTCTCCGGCCAATCGAATCATATTATAAAGCTTACCGATCGTGAGGGCAGGAAACTAATTTTAGCTACCCAGAATGATGATGAGATAAAAGTATTTGAAACGCATCCGTCCACCAACTGATGGAGGTAATTTCAAAAAATCATAAAATGCTGTTTTTAATGCTTTGAATTTGGACTGATAATCCAACTTATTATCCGATATTTGTTTATGGCACATTTTATTGTCAAAAGCACGGTACAGATGCCCTGGATCCTTATTCCGGGCTTATAACTATGGTTCTTCACTGTAGTTTTCCAATATCAATATAACATTTATTCAATAAAACATGAGCAAAGTAATTATAATAGGCGCAGGAATGGTAGGAAGTGCCATGGCCACAGATATGACAAAAAACCATGAGGTAACACTCACTGATATTAATTTGTCAGTGCTTGAGGCTATCAAATCGAAAGTTACTAACCTGAGCATCCGGGCACTTGACGTCACGAACAAAAAACTATTGCAGCAGACCATTGATCCTTTTGATCTGGTGATTTGTGCTGTTCCGGGTTTTTTAGGTTTTGAAACGCTAAAGGCGATTATAGAGGCTAAAAAAAATGTAGTTGATATTTCCTTCTTTCCGGAAAACGCATTGGAACTGGATGAACTGGCCAAAGAGATGCAAGTCACTGCCATCGTTGATTGTGGCGTAGCTCCGGGAATGGACAACATTATCCTGGGGCATTATAATGAAATCATGAAGCTAACTGATTTCGAATGCCTTGTAGGCGGTCTTCCAAAAGTAAAAAAATGGCCCTTTTGTTATAAAGCGCCTTTCTCGCCCATCGATGTGATAGAAGAATATACAAGGCCTGCCAGATATGTTGAAAACGGACATCATATAGTTCGTGAGGCGTTGACAGATTGTGAGTATGTTGATTTTGATAAAGTGGGAACCCTTGAATCATTTAATACAGATGGGCTGAGATCGATCATTCATACCATGCCACATATTCCAAATATGAAAGAAAAAACATTGCGCTACCCGGGCCATGTTGAATTTATAAAAGTCTTGAAGGAAAGCGGTTTTTTTGACGAAACCTGCATAGAAGTCAAGGGAACCCAAGTAAGCCCTCTTGACTTCACCAGTAAAATCCTTTTTACTGAATGGAAACTAGGGGCAAATGAGGAAGAAATTACAGTGATGCGCATCACTTTGAAGGGTGAAAACAGCAAGGGACAAATAGAAGAAGTGATTTATGATCTTTATGACGAATACTGCCATGATACGCAAACCTCTTCTATGTCACGAACAACAGGTTATACAGCTACAGCGGCGGCAAATATGTTTCTTGAAGGTCTCTTTTCTGAAAAAGGAGTTTTCCCGCCTGAATTGATTGGGAAGCATACATCTTGTTTTAACTATATTTTAAACTATTTAAAGGAAAGGAACATTCATTATATAAAAAGTTCAAAAATTCTGGACTAACCCGGTTCAATACCCGGACTATATAGTAAAAGTAAAAGAGGGATTTTTGTTTATAATGATGCTATCCTGATAAGTGAAATATGTTTGACCATATCAAATTTCATTCATTAAGGTTGCTGAATATTACAGGCTCACTACCTTTTGACCAAAATCCTTAACCCTATCCCAGTCAGTATATTCAATTTTAGTATTCTTATCGGTAGGCCCCTTGGTCATCCACATGATAAACTGTATCATGATCCTGTCAAAGAAAGGGTATTTTTTATAGTCTAATTTCCCGGCAAACACCTCCACCATCGAAGGTCTCCAGGTGATCTCTTTAAAGAATTTGATAACGTAGGGGTTGGTATTTGCTTGGTTCTTCTCTGGTTTTCGAGCCACAAGGTTGACTGAAAAGAAAGCTGTTTTATGCGTATCCAGCGCTTCTTTATGTGTTTTAATAAAATCAATAACGCCTTTATGATGAACACCATATCTAATACTGGAACCTACGACGATCTTATCATAGGTTTCTAGATTACCGTCAAAATCATCGACTTCATACAAGGCCACATGTTTTCCTTCTTTTTGCAATTGCTCGTTAAGAAAGTCTGAAATCTTCTTTGTTTGCCCATCTACTGAAGCATAGATGAGTAGAATAGTATCTGTCATTGGAATTAGTTTTGTTTGTCTGTTTGTGTAGTTTTCATCTTCTTGAGCTGTTCTTTAAGTTTTAAGGCTGCCGGTGTGATGGCCAGCCCTCCCAAACCTGTGCATTTTACACAAGTAGGCATGCCGGCACTTACCCTTTCCACTGTCTCCAACACCTGATCTAGCGGTATGAGGTGCGCAAAGCCCGATATCGCCATCGTGGCAGATGACAAAGCATTGACTGCTGCACTTGTATTCTTCCCTAAACAAGGTGCCTCAACCCTGTCGGCTATCGGGTCGCAAACGAGCCCGATCATATTCTGAATTGCCATTGAAGCTGCTCCAAGCCCCTGAGCTGCTGTACCACCAAAAAGCTGTACGATTCCGCTGGCTGCCATACCGGCTGAAGCTCCGCATTCTACCTGACACCCGTGTTCCTCTGCTGAAAACCCCGGGCCCATTGCGAAATAGGCTCCCACGAGTCCTGCTGCATAATACGCCATGATCTTGTCGTCCATTGTAGCTTCTACTTCATCCGAAACCGCTTTTAAAACAGCCCCTACTGTACCGCAGGATCCTGCTGTGGGATTAGCTACAATCACTTCCAAGGCACTTTTAGACTCCATAATGGCAGCGACGTTTTCAATAATTTTATTGATAATGGATCCCTGAAGGATCTTTCCTCCATTTTCTGCTTTGGCCACAAGATTTGACTGTTGTGGCAAAATTCTATCGTCATATTCGGTTCCCGACAGACCCTTGGCAATGCTTCCCTCGATGATCTCAATGATGGTTTTCATTTTATCCTTTAGCACTTCTGTGGAAAGTCCGCTTCGGCATTGCTCGTAGAGTAAACCTAAAGCACCAAGCGACAAATCTTCCGCAGCAGCATAATGGATAAGTGATTCTATTGACGAAAATGGAAGTTCTCTTTCCTGACCGGCAATTACGGGCATGACCGGCAACACATTCGTTACCTTATGCACCTTTTCATATTGCCTGAGATGATCTATTAATAACTTATCAAAAGGCTGAAAACCTTCAAAAATGTATAATTTAAGGTCGGTCGATTCGACGCATTTTAATTGAGCCCCTGACGGTTTTATTTTCAACAAATCATTTTCTATATCGCTGTATGACCAGATCAAAAGTTCGTAATGCTCTCCTTTCATCTCAACGCTGCATTCATCAATTTTTTGAATCTCAAAAGATCCGCCGCCCAGCGAAGCAGCCAGCACTTTTACGCGATCTCCATGAACTGATGTTAAAATGAGCTGCATGCTGTTGGCATGTGTATTATCAAAAGTGCTGATCTCGTATGAGATATCTACTCCTCTTTCTGAAGCTATCCTTTCTGTTTGTCTCATCAGGTCATCTGCCATATCAATCTCCAGCAAGCCTCCGTTCATTCCCAAAACAGTACCCTGCTCCTCATAATTCGTTACCCAGGCTCCATCCTTATCAAATGCGATCAAGGCGTCCTTAAGCGGGCCATCAATCATTTGCACTGCCATCCTTGCAACCCTCCAGGAAGCGGCCGTATGAGAACTTGAAGGGCCTCTCATTACAGGGCCGATCACATCATTAAAAATACTGGGCAAACTATTCATGGGGTTTAACTTTAATTAAGGTTTTGGAACAGCAATTATTTTCGACGAATAAAATTACACATTAATTTTTAAATCAACCTTGGGGCGCTCAGCTAACAAAACTTCATTTTTTACTTTGGAGACAAAGACTTATTTTCGTACAAATCAATCTCAAAAAGGCCCTTATGTTGCAGAAAAATTTCACCTTCGTTTTCTTTATGATGCTCATGGGGCCATCTGTAGCCTTATTTGCTCAAAAGGATCAAATTCCTTTGGAGCCCCAATTAGAAAAGTCCAGCGAGAGGCAGTTGATCAAAATCGGAATGGTCACGCAAGCGAAACCTGCCAAACTGAAGTTCGGAAACTTTAGTACTGATAATCGTAAAGGGCCCGGCACAAGCGAAGGGGATAAGACTTCAGAACTGCTCTTTTCCTTTGACCTTCAGAATGCCAAAGGAGATCTCGCAAAAATAGAGGCTTCAGGAACAGAAGAAAAAGCAAGCACATCAAAAGAAAGCCAACAAAATGATATTAGTGTTTATATCAGTACAAGTCTTGACCAAGATGACCTTTGGGTATTGTTGATCGGTAAATCTCCTGAAAGCCAGGATCTTTCATTAAAAGATATTTTTCTAACCAATGGAACCGAAGAAATAACATTTAATCATGTCGTTGGAATTCCAACCAATAAATCAGAAGTTACAGCACCAAAGGGGATAGAAGCTTTTATAGATGGTGTTCCTTTAGCTGCCATGCAGTATTATTCAGGTGGTTCGTTCAGTTATAAAAAATTTATCTGGATCTCCGAACGATCATCACCTCAGTTACAATTGGTAATGGCTGCCGTTTTTTCAGCTATGCTCGAAATTGGAAATTATTTTGAAAACAGTGGTTTTTCCGACTAATCATGTCAGGATATTAAATCTTGCCTAGTATTTTATCCATGATCCAACTTGTGTGCAAAGCCGTTTCGCCTGTTGAGGGATGCATGAAACCGTTCCCCATCAAATGTTTTTGCATGGCCCCAACATGATATGACTGAATATGTTTAGGATGATCAATCCTGGTTTCCTTCTTGTCTTTATTAATTTCCAGCGTTAGTGGTGCTTCATGAAAAACAGAAAAGGAGATCTTTCCCTTACTCCCAAAAATATCAACCCGATCTTCATTACCAGAACTTCCAAAATTCCAGTTACCAGAACCAGTAACCCCTGATTGATATACCCAAGATCCGGAAATCGCATCCGGAGAAGTGTACAAATCTTGTTGATTAGTAGAGAACCCCGAAGCTTCCCTAACCTCCCCCAATAAAAAATGGAAGAGATCGAGTCCGTGACTTGCCAGGTCATCAAAATACCCTCCGGGCGCTATCTCTGCATCGGTTCTCCAATTAGGGGCCCGAGAAAGATCTAAAGCACTGGGAGGCTGAGAAAAAACCCAGTTTAGGTGCCTTACAATGCCGATCTTACCCATATCGAGCCATTCTTTTACGCTAAGAAATCTAGGTAAAGTACGCCTGTAGTAGGCAATAAACAAAGGAATCCCTGCTTCCTTAAAAGCATTATGTATTTGAAGGCATTCCTGATAACTCCTGGCCATGGGTTTTTCTATACAACATGGTTTTCCTGCTCTGGCAACCTTTAAAGCGTAATCCAAATGTGAATCTGGTGGTGTAGCAATATAAACTGCATCCACCTCTTTAGAATTGATCAGTAAATTGGCATCATTATAAAATCTTGGCACTTTATGACGTTCCGCATAATCCCTAGCCTTAACCAGGTCTCTTCTCATGACCGCCGTTAGTTCAAATCCCTCTGTTTGTTGATAGGCCGGTCCGCTTTTGACTTCGGTAACATTGCCGCAACCAATAATACCCCATCTTATGGAATTCAATTGTTTGGTACAAGTCTGCATATTTGAATATTGACTGATGAAAAGTAAAAATACTAAAATATGTTCTGGAAACTTAGCCGATCACTTTGGTTTGTTTTCTTTTATTTACATGCCCAATGATAAACAGGATGCCTACAAGAATAAAGGGAAATGTTATGGTTGTGATGATCAAAAGGCTCATCGCCACTGAACCATTCATACGATAATTGTGCATGTAAATAAAAGGGCTCAAGCCTATGCCGATAAGCAGGAAGATGATCCCTCCGACCAATTCCCATTTCCAGGCGATCAATAGTATTAACAGTAATAAAAAAGAGGGAACAAGGTGCATTGCAAACCTTTGTACCTGTTTCCAAACAGTAAGATTGGAATCAAAGGCATCCAAGGCAAAAATACTTACAAAAATGATGGCAAGCATACAAATTATCCTGGGGAGCCAAAAAATAAGGCGTGAGTTGATAGTCATGACCACTATTTGATATAAAGCTAAACGTTATTGCCTTTGTTTCATATGATCGAGGTCAATCAAAATATTGATGATGATCACAAATGGGCCTTAATTTATAGTTTACATTTTATGCAAATAGACGAGCCGGTCATTTAAGGGTTGTTCATCCCGGTAATTTTCTAAAGGCATATTATCCTTTAATTTTAACACCTCTTCCAGGGAGACCACAATAGGCTCTTTAAATATGACCCATTGTACATTTTCTGTACAAGGAGGAGTGGTTAAAGAACCTTCATATGCATAATAAGACTTGTTAGAAGGAAACAATCTGGAAAGGTCAAAGGCCCTTTCTATTCCTTTTTCTTGTCCTTTTTGTAACGGAAGAAAGCTTTCCATATCCTCCATGGTTTGACTTTGTTCTCCTTCGACTCCAAAGATGCTCAGCACCGTATAATTTTTTTCCTGGCTTTGATGAACCAGGTGGATCTCAATAGGATACCTTACTCCGTTGATGGTATGTTCAGAAGGTTCGTGAAAATGAATTTGAAACAGGTTGAAATTCGTTTGGTTATAAGCTATTGAATCCCCTTTATCAAAATCAAACTGAATGGAATGCCCGTTATTACGCACCTTGTTTAAAATCGTTTTAGGAGAATAAAACAATTCAATTGTGCTTTCTTGATCCTTGTCTTCAACAGTGTAAATATCGATGATATTGATCGGAGATTGCCTTTGCCCTGAGCAATCAGAATCCTTTTCCAATTCTGCCCAATGTTCTGGTGAAGTTTCTCCTTCGTAACTCCAATGACTTTCATCTGACTGCTCCTTGTGGGCTTGTTTGTACCAGTGCTTTTGTTGCTCTTTGTTACAGGACATAGCGGATACAACCAGCAATATCATCCCTAATTTTAAGAATACATTCATTTTAGTGAAAATTGTGAGTTCCTATTTCGATCAAGGTTTTCTTAAGTTTAATTTCTAACATTAAGCTTGGTCCTTCACTTCATCCACATTATAATGCAAGAAACCAGACCTGAATGATCATTATATGCAGCAAAGGTATCTATATGAAATGGGCTTAAATATGACAAAAATCAATCTAAAATGAATTTTTA
Source organism: Lutimonas sp. (assembly GCA_041554895.1). Lineage (GTDB taxonomy): Bacteria > Bacteroidota > Bacteroidia > Flavobacteriales > Flavobacteriaceae > Lutimonas. Next base: position 7,267 of record JBFFLO010000107.1, read on the forward strand.
CTGAACATACTTTCAAGAATCCATCTGGCAAAGCTCAATCATAATTTTTCCAACTTTTTCGGTTACATCAGCAAAGAACCTTTCCCCCTTTTCTTTACTGGCAAATTTAGGATCACCTATACCTGTATCTTCGGTCACCTTCGACCATTTGCGCTCCGTCCAGAGCCAGCTTTCAGAAAATCCAGAAATTTTATGCTTTTTCTCCTTTCCCTCTCCCCATGCAGATTTGGGCAGGACCAATTCAGGTTTCAAATGCAATAACAAACTGGTTTCCATTTCTTCAGCATGGTCACCATCCAACTCAAAATATTTTTTGCGCTCCATGGCTTGAAACCAATTCGAAGTAGCCAAAAACATCTTTGGAAATTCAAGTCCGAGTTCTCGAAGCATGGTCTTGAAATCATTGCCACCATGACTATTAAATATCAATAATTTATGGATTCCTTGCCTGTTTAGAACCGTGATAATATCTCTGAGGATCGCCAACTGGGTAGAAGGATTCAAATTGATATCCAGGTAAATATCGCTTTGCCCTGTATTTACACCAAAAGGTATAGTAGGTAAAACAATAAGTTTGGCCCCTTTTTCCCAGGCCAGTCTTGCCGATTCTGCAGCAAGGTAATCAGATTCAATATTATCCGTAGCATAGGGCAAATGA
>JBFFLO010000108.1:0-7912 GCA_041554895.1 Lutimonas sp.
ATCAGCTCCACTTGAAGAGGAAACTGTTAAAGTATTGGCTTCCCCTCTTAACTTCATGCCTGCCCCGCTCGAGCTTTCACATGTAAGGTCATCTACTTTAAGGTCCATATTTGCATGGGCGCCGCTACTAACGCTTAGAACCAATCTTTCTGAAGAAAAAGTATTTTCAGAATACACTTCAGCCCCACTGTTTACTTGAATCTCATTGATATTATCTGCAGATAAATGAATCTTTTTGGCACTGGCCATATAGATGTTTTTAGTAGCGGTAATATACAGGGTTCCGTTCCTGACTTCCGTTTCGATCAGTTCATGCAGGTTTTCGTCGGCTTCTACTTCCAAAGAAATATTCCTGCTTTTGGTGATGTATACATCAAGTCCCCTGCTGGCGCTTATGCGAACAAAGTCATTTGAGATTTTTCGTTTTTTGGAAACTACGTTTCCATCCCCGCTTACTCCATTATACATACAAGAGCTCATACTGAAGACTAGCAATAAAATACCGGATAGTTTGATGATTTTTTTCATGATTTTAATATTTGTAATAAGCTGTTAATTGTTAGACTCTTTTAAGGTCCAACAGGTTACAGTTGTTTTGACTGTATTTTGATATTTTTTAAAAGAAACTTTATACGGTGTCTTTTGAACTTTTAATAACGATTCCGGAGCGGTCGAATTTTACTTCTGATCTTTCCTTTCCTTCTTCTTGAATTTCAATATGTACACCCTCTTGATCTATTTTCATTTGAAAGGAATCGTCTTCGTGCCCGACATTGATCTCTTCACTGCTGCAGTCTAGGCAACTAAGCCCTTCAGGGGTCATTTTAAAATAGTGTTTCACCATGTCATTGTCATAAATGCTTTGGACATTATCCACGTCATAAAGAAAAGACCTGGTTGAATTATCCAAATAGATGACTTGTCCTTCTGGTAAATACAGATCCACATATACCCTTTGCTCACTAAACCTGTTGTTGAGCTCGGCTAAAAAGTAACCATTGATCCTTAATTCTTCTTCTGTAAGCTCATACCCATGATCAATGAGGTCTGCATTGTCCCTGGCATCTTTCCTGCTTTTTCCCTGTGATGATTTACGCACCTTGGCATACATGGTTTCATTATCGGATGCCAGTATATTCAATCGAATGTTATTCGAATAAATTTTCTCCAGGTTATCAGTGTCAATGATGATTTCAGGTCTCCAATGACGTTTCAAACTGCTCCTGCTCGATATCTCCTTATTACCTACCATTTTCACCTCCAAAGTGTCAGTAACACTAAATATGAGCTCCTGTGTATTTGTCACACTGCCGTCATAAGCCGAATTCATGTACTGCCGCGTACCAAAAAATATGGTAACCAAAAGGGCAACGATCCAGATTCCCAATAAGGAAAACTTAGCTGTTTTACCTATTGATTTAGTGTTGTTCGATAAAATTCGTAAACCCAAGGCAAACAGAAAAAAGAAGGGTACAGCCACCAATACAAAAATCAATATTGATAAAACCCATACGGGTAATCCTGAACTGTTGTAAATTATTGAGTTATGAAAGAACCAGTCTTCATGAATAAAATCAAGAGAACCAACAGTAAACAACCCAACCAACAATCCTAAAATCGTTGCAACGGATACGATGATCAGTAAAACCCCGATGAATTTGCCAATAATCATAAAGATGGTAACCAAAATTTTCCCTATCGTATCTACAAAGTCCTGTGACCCTGATTTCGCCCTGGCCCCGTACTTTTTATAATCAGCATTCTTTACCTTTTCCGATACCTCGTCAATACCATGCTTTACACGCGTCGATGCTTCAGAGATCTCGTCACGAATTTTTTTTTCAATATTACTGATATTCACCTCAGCGCCTTCCATCTCGAGCTTCTCGGCAGTGGTGGTGGCCTCTGGCAGTAAGATCCATAATATTGGATAAAGGATAAAACCGAAACCGAAACCAAAAGCTGCAACCAGCCAGGCCAATCTTACCCAGATCACATCAATATTCAAGTAATGCGCCATCCCTGATGAAACACCTCCAAGGAATCTGTCACTGCCATCCCGATACAATTTTTTACTTTTCCGGCTACTGTATTGTCCATAAGACTCATCGCTGAAAATCTCATCATCAACCATGTAATCTTCAGGTTTTCCCATGACCTCGATGACTTCATCAATATCTTGCTCATTGATCACTTGCCTGACATCTTTTACTCTGGCCGATAATAATTCACCTATCCTGGATTCGATATCCGTTATGATTTCATCTCTACCCTTTGGGTCATCACTTAAAGAACGTCGAATAGCATCTAAATAACCTTTCAGTTTTTGATAAGCAACTTCATCAATGTGAAAAAATATGCCTCCTAGATTTATATTTATTGTCTTGTTCATTTTGTTGTAGTTTTTGATTTATTGTTTTTTGTAACCAGATTTACTGCTTTAACCAAATCATTCCAGGTGGTGTTCAAACCAGCTAAAAATATTTTTCCTGTTTCGGTTAAACCATAATATTTCCTAGGCGGACCAGAAGTTGATTCCTCCCAGCGATAGGTCAATAGTCCTGCGTTTTTCAATCTTGTAAGCAAAGGATATACTGTACCCTCCACAACAAGCAGTTTTGCGTCTTTTAGCTGGACCAGAATTTCGGAAGTGTAGGCATCCCCCCCTTCCAATATGGAAAGAATGCAGAATTCCAAAACTCCTTTGCGCATTTGTGCTTTTGTGTTTTCAATCTTCATGTGTTTCTCTTTTAATCTTTTAATTATTGATTCTTAAGACCTGTTGTTTAGAACAAAACCGACTGTATGGTATTTGCAATAAATATTACGATTGAGATTAGTATAGTGATCATAATGTTATTATTTGATGAACTTGATAGTTAGGGGGTAATTATATACTTCACCTTGGTTGGCTTTAACAGCAGCTGTAATGATCAATATGAACTTCACAATTGCCAAAACTCCAATTAGCGAACCAACACTGATCATTCCAAAAAGATCTAAATGATGAAAATCATGCATGATGGCTCGAACCACGAAAGGTACCACAGACAATCCAAGAATAAATGTGTACAGCAAATAACTGAGATTAAAGTTGATGGCCTCTTTCCCATTTTTATCAATAAAATCACTTTTTCGTTTATTCAATTCCCAAATTACCAAAGGCCCTACTACGGCCCCAAAAGGGAAAATGTAACCAAAAAAGGAAGACAAGTGTAATAAAAATGCGTTGTTGTTATCGTTTCGTGTTGTCATAATTCAAAGTGTATAATACTTTCTTATGCAAATATATATATAAAAGACATTACTATGCAATACAAAGTACTATATTTTAACATTTATTTAACATTTAGAATTTCATCAAAAATCCCATTTTTTATTGTAAATTAGGGGCTTAAACCACCAAAATGCCAAAATTTACGGTCAGCAATTTAAACCGCTTTTTAGCGATAAAATTACCTTCAGCCTTTATTTCAGGCATAAGAGTAAGTGCCATTTCGGATACAGAAGCACATGCAAACGTCACACATAGATGGATAAACCAAAACCCTTTTGGGTCGCTTTATTGGGCAACCCAAGGCATGGCTGCCGAGTTGGTCACGGGTATTCTTTTGATGAAAAAAATAAAGGAATCCGGTCATAACATATCCATGCTTGTCGTGAAGCAGCAGGGCAGCTTTCATAAAAAAGCCACAGGTAAAATTGCTTTTTCCTGCGATCAGGGTACCGAAATAGATCAGATGATCTCCAAAGCGGTGAAAACCGGAGAAGGTCAGCACCTCATACTAAAAGCCGCGGGATATAGTCAGGACCAGGTAATGGTTTCAGATTTTGAATTCTCCTGGAGTATCAAGCTAAAATCCTAAATAGATGAACATATGTAAATTCCTCAAATTATGAAAGCACATGAAATAGATTATACGATTTATGGAGAAGAAATGCAATTCGTTGAAATCGAACTCGACCCGCATGAGGGAGTTGTTGCCGAAGCGGGGAGTTTTATGATGATGGACGATCAAGTAAAAATGGATACTATTTTTGGAGATGGTTCAGGTCAATCACAAGATATTCTGGGAAGCTTGTTTTCTGCGGGAAAAAGACTTTTAACAGGTGAGAGTTTGTTTATGACCGTTTTCACGAATACTTCTGCCGCAAGGAAAAAAGTTTCCTTTGCTTCACCTTATCCGGGAAAGATCATCCCTTTAGACCTCAATCGTTTTCAAGGTGTTTTTATTTGCCAGAAAGATGCTTTTCTGTGCGCTGCGAAAGGTGTCTCTATCAGTATAGAATTTTCAAGGAAGCTCGGAAGGGGCTTTTTTGGCGGTGAAGGCTTTATTATGGAAAAAATTGAAGGTGATGGAATGGCCTTTCTTCATGCCAGTGGCACGGTCATTAAAAAAGAGCTAAAACCAGGAGAGGTATTAAAAGTGGATACAGGTTGTATCGTTGGATTCAGCCATACCGTTCATTATGATATTGAATTTATCGGAGGAATCAGAAATACAATATTTGGCGGAGAAGGCGTTTTTTTTGCTACCCTTAGAGGCCCGGGAACCGTCGCTATACAATCCTTGCCATTCAGCCGTTTAGCCGATAGGATCATCGCGAGCGCACCGTCACAGGGCGGAAAGCGAAAAGGGGAAGGTAGCATACTTGGCGGGTTGGGGGACCTTTTGGATGGTGATAACCGGTTTTAAAAGATAAAAACTATTGCTGTTTCTTGATCTTTTGAATATAAACATCCAACTGCTTTCCATATTTTGATTCCTTTATACTTGGCGTAAGGGAATTATTGATGGTATCCAAAAGCCCGATATTTGCATCAAACAAATCAGTAAGCGCTATATACGGAGCTACTTCAAAATTGGCATTTTTAACCGCAAAATTGGTCGCGTATAAATACTTTTTTCTTTCCCAGCTTTTTAATTTTTTCGCCACCATATCTAACGAATCCTGGCTATTTGCTTTTCTGGCTTCGAATTCTTCCTTCATCAGGTCCAGTTTCTGGTTATTGAACTTTTGCTGTATTTCGTTGAAATTATCCAAAAGGTCCTGGTTGGCCGAGCCTTTTACTTTTGCCTTTAAACCAAAAAGATCAAGCTGTGAACTGATATACACCGTATCTTTTTCGCCGAAAAATGAAATTCTTTTGGAACTGTTTCCCAGCGTAAGGTAATACATCTCAGGGCTGACTACCTCATCGGTCATTAAAAAATCTTCCCGGCCGTCTACGCTTACAGAATCAACCGAAACGATCATAGAATCTATCTGTTTCTGTAAATAGAAAGTCCCCTTTTTAAGTCCTTTGACCGAAGCCTTGACATACATGGTGTTTTCATTTTCCTTACTACAGGCAACTACAGCCATCATAACTAATACTAACAGACCTATCTTCTTCATTCTAATTGGGTTTATACGGTGCGCAAATATATTAGAAAAAATGAATAAATTCCATAAGAAAATCCTTTGATTTAAGGTGAGACCAATTGCATTAAAATGGTACATCCAATTGCAGCTATAGTTCCTACGGCATAGCCAAATACTGCCAACAATACGCCTACTGTTGCCAAAGAAGGATGAAAGGCTGCCGCCACGATAGGTGCCGAGGCAGCTCCACCGACATTTGCCTGGCTTCCAACCGCCAGAAAGAAATAGGGCGCTTTGATCAATTTGGCTACCAAAATGAGCAATAAGGCATGGATGGTCATCCAAACGATCCCTATGCCTACCAAGCCGGGATTATCCAAAATTTCAGTCAGGTCCATTTTCATTCCAATGGAGGCTACCAGGATATAAATAAACACGCTGCCTATTTTACTTGCGCCTGCTCCTTCATAGTTCTTTGCCTTGGTAAATGACAACAGTATGGCGCCAAGTGTCGACAAACTGATCATCCAGAAAAAAGAAGAGCCTAAAAATGTAAAAATATTTTTTACCATGGCATTTTCTATGCCATTGACAAAATCGCTGAAAAACCCGCTGAGATAACCAGCCCCTATATGAGACAGGCTGACTGTTCCGAAAGCCAGTGCGATCATGATCATTAAATCTGTCAAACTCGGGTTACGTTCCACTTTTTTGGCAAAGGAGCTCACCTTTCCCTTAAGCTCATCAATGGCGGATGTATCTGATTTTAACCATTTATCAATGCCTTTCGATTTGCCCACTCCCATCAGGATGATCGCCATCCAGATATTGGCCACTAAAATATCAACAAACACCATTCCTCCATACAACTTCTGGTTATATCCATAGATCTCCAACATGGCTGTTTGGTTTGCCCCACCTCCTATCCAGCTTCCTGCAAGGGTAGAAAGGCCTCTCCATACGGCATCGGGCCCTGCCCCATTCAGGGCCTCCGGATAGATCACTGACATCACCAGGATCGCGATAGGGCCACCGATAACGATGCCCAATGTTCCTGCAAAGAACATGGCCAGGGCCTTCCAGCCAAGGTTAAAAACTGCTTTAAGATCTATACTTAAGGTCATCAGTACCAGGGCCGCGGGCAATAAATACCTGCTCGACATAAAATACAAATTGGAAGCGTGCTTTTCTACCTCTCCGGTGGAACTCACAGTTTCCCATTCAGGGGCGATCAAGCCCAGCGTGGTCAATAGCGCCGGAAGCATATAGGCCATAAACAATGCCGGAACGATTTTATAAAATTTAAACCAGAAGCCCTGTTTTCTTGAAGAAGTATAAAAGATAATCCCTAAAGAGATCATCAATAAACCAAATACAATGGTATCATTTGTAAAGATTGGTGCATTTTCCATAATATGTTATTCCCTTTGTTGTATTATTTAATCATTTCCTACCATAAATAGGGCATTACTAAACAGTAGCTTGCCATTCTCCCAAAAACTTCTGAACAAAGGGTCGTCAACCATATAAACAATGGCACCTCTTCCTTTGGCCTCGATGCCATAAACAAGAGAAGCATCCATCGTGTCAATCACATTCTTTCCCACAAAACCGCTTACCTTAGATGATTTGTCCTCAATGACGCTTACGTTATAGCCATTTTTTAGGTAAGGATAGCGAATTCCGTTATTCTTTAGGGTATAATAGTGATCCTTATAGCCATAACCCAGAGGATGGGTATGATCAAGGGTCGTCTTAAATACGCCTCCCTGGACCAGGTTAGACAGGTAATTACGTTCCTTTAATTCATAGCTGCCCAACTGATTTACCTTACGGATGGAGTCCCTTCGATCCTTCGCTTCCTTTTCCATTTCCTTGCTTTCATATGTTGCAATGTCAAAGGCATCAGATGCAGCAAAAACTGAAATTGCCGAGCCCATTACAATGATCTTTCCGCCATGTTCCACCCAGGATTCCAATTTGCTCAGTTGTTTTTTATCAAGTATACTGTTATAATTGCCGTTTGGTAAAATCAGCACGTTATACTTGTTTAGATCAACTTGTGTGAAATAGGAATGATCCAATACATTCAGTTCATATCCAATTTGTTGCTCAAAGAAATGCCAGATAGCGCCAAAATTGAGGGAGGAAACACCTGGGCCCGATAAAATTGCGATCTTTGGAGGCTTCATATAGGATACCTTATCCGACCCAAAATCGGAACCACTGCCCACCCATCCCGTTTTAACGGGAAGCACATGCCTGTTGCTGTTTTTTGCTGCTGCCTTTACTATGGAATCAAAGCCTTTGAGCTTCTCATTTCCGGCGCGTGTCATGATCAGGCTTCCTGCCGAATATTTTTTCCCTTCTATGGTAAAATCCTGCGTGGAAAACCTCACTTTAACCTTTTGCTTTAATATATGGGACAGGTAGGCAACATCTTCAGTACTGTTCCATTTCGCGATATAGGCATAAGGTTTTTTAATGCCCAGGGTATCTTTGCCTTTTATGTTGTCCTTATAAGTGCCATTATTTATTTTTACAG
>JBFFLO010000109.1:0-7894 GCA_041554895.1 Lutimonas sp.
TGGTGTTACGCAACAATCTCGTTTAAATGACTTCAACCCTGAAGACATTGCTAAAGTAACTGTACTTAAAGGTGCGGCTGCTGCTGCAGTTTGGGGAACTGGTGCTGCCAACGGTGCGATCATCATCCAAACAAAAAAAGGAATTAAAGGTAAAATGTCTGTTGATGTTACAAGTGCAGTTTCTTATGACAGAATCAACGTTGAGTTTGACAAACAAAGTACTTTTGGTCAAGGTTACCCTAACTGGTGGCTTGGTATAGGTGACGACTACAGTTCTGACGGAGGACGCTATGTGCCTAACACTGGTTTCTCTTGGGGAGACAGGATTGCTGACAGATCAGGAGCTCCTGATGGTGTGGTAGTTGGAAACCGTCGTTTTGAGTCTAATACAGGAAATGTAATTTATCCTTTTGATTCTAACGCAGATGGTACTGTTGCAAAAAACGATACCAATGTTTATAACGATACGAACCGTAACCAGGTTTTTGGTGACGGTACCACTTATAACTTAGGTGCCAGTATTTCTTATGCAAATGAGAACAGCAATACTTTCTTGAGTGTTGCCAACTGGGATCAAAAAGGTATCATTAAAGGAAGATCTAGTTACAACAGAAGTAACCTTCGTTTAAACCATACAGTTCAGTTAACTGAAAAATTTGGTGCAAGCATGAGAGCAAGTTATGCGTTTATCAGATCTGATCGTATTCAACAAGGTTCTAACCTTCAAGGTCTTTATCTTGGTTATTTGAGAACTTCTCCTGACTTTGACAACAGAGACTATAAAGGAACTTACTACGATTCAAACAATGTGCCAACACCTAACTCTCACAGAGGGTATAGAAATTATATAGGATCTGGTGCGCCGGTTTATAACAACCCAGGTTGGACCATTAATGAACAAGACAACCCTAACGTGGTAAACAGATTTAACTTTGCGCCTGAGCTAACTTACCAGTTCAGTGACAATATTAAATTAACTGCTCGTTACGGATTGGATTATTATACAGATCATAGAGAAACATTCTTCCCAGTAAATTCTGCAGCAGGTAATCGAATTGGTATTTACCAACAAGATGATATCTCAGAAAAAACAGAGAACTGGAACTTCTTTTTACAAGGAGTACATGACATCAATGACAATTTCAGTTTTGACTGGATCGCAGGTACTGCATTTGACCAAAACGAATATGCCAGAATCAGTGGTTATACTGAAGGGTTTACAAACCCTGATGTTGGTTCTTTAAGAATTTTTGGTAACGCTGATGCTACGAATGAATTCCCAACTTCATTCAAGCAATTGACTAAGAAGCATGGTGTTTATGCTGTGGCTAACTTTAACCTTTGGAATCAATTAATCGTTGGTTTGAGTGGTAGATACGAACGTCCTTCTACTTTAGAAAAGAACGTTTTCTATCCTTCAGCTTCTTTGGGTTGGAAATTCTCTGAAAACTTTGAAAGTGATTTCTTGAGTTTTGGTAAGTTAAGAGCTAGTTATGGTGAGATAGGTATCGAACCTGTTCCTTATGCAAGTTCTACAGTATTCTTTCCTGGTGGAGTTACTTCTTCCTGGGGTGATTTTCTTGGAGCTTCAGCCTATGGAAACCCTTTTACTAGAGACCTTACTTTAGGTAATCCTAATTTAACGGAAGAAAGAGTAAAAGAAATCGAAATAGGAGCTGACTTAAGATTCTTTAGAAACAAATTGAATGTAGGGGTCACCTATTACGACAGGGTAACTGAAGACGCTATTTTATTTGTAGACGTGGCACCAAGTACTGGTTTCTCTTCTACACCAACAAATGCTGCTGAAATCACTAACCAGGGTATGGAAGTTGATGTGAGCTGGAATGTAATGAGAAAAGGTGATTTCTCTTGGGATATCAATGCTTTTTGGTCTTACAACAAAAACGTTGTTACTGACTTAGCAGGTGTACAGTCTGTATTCTTAGCCGGTTTTACCGGAACTTCTTCAAGAGTTGTTGAAGGCGAACCAATGGCATCACTTTGGGGAACAGGTTTCTTAAGAGATGATTCTGGAAACTTAGATTTAAGATCAGATGGCTTTCCACAAATTGACCCAGAAGAAAGCGTATTAGGAGATCCTAACCCGGATTGGATTGGTGGTTTAGGTACTGTTTTGAGCTGGAAAGGAATTAGATTATCTGCTCAGTTTGAAACTTCACAAGGTAACGACCATTGGACAGGAACCTCTGGTGTATTGAACTACTTTGGTATAGGAATGGAAACTGTTAATGAATCAGTAGCTCCGGTTGATTTACCAACTTATGATGGTAGGATAATCACTGCAGGAACTACTTTCCGTGGAAACATTGAAGATTTCGGTGGAGGACCAGTAGCATTAGATTCTGAATGGTATACTAGTGATGGTGGTGGTTTTGGAAATCAATCTGAAACTTTTATTAAAGATGCTTCTTGGACAAGATTAAGAGAACTTTCTTTAGGATATTCATTCCCAGAAAAAATATTGGGTAATACAGGATTAACTCATTTTGATGTTATGTTGACTGGTAGAAACCTAGTGTTATGGACAGAAATTGAAGGTTTTGACCCTGATATTAACTTGACTGGTACTTCTAAAGGTAGAGGTTTGGATTATTTTACTAACCCTGCTACTCAATCGTTTATTCTTACTCTTAAATTTGGATTTTAAAATAAAAAATTATGAAAAAATATAAAATATTTTTAATGCTCATCGCGATAGGGTTTAGCTCTATATCGTGTGAGGATTATACGGATGGCATTAATGTGGATCCGAACAACTTTACCTCGGCACCTGGTAACCTCATTGTAGGTCAGGCAGAGTTAGTTGTTGTGAAACTATCATCTAGTAACAGTTCCAGATATGCTGGAATGTGGACTGACCAGTTTACTGGTACTGACAGACAATATATCACAGTAGACCAATACGGTACAACTGCCGGTGACTACGATGATGAATGGGAAGATTTGTATTCTAGTGGTGCAGCTCAGGCTCGTATCGCTAAGGCAAATGGTGCTCAAGCTGGTGATAAACTTTTAGAAGGTGTTGCCACGGTAATGGAAGCTATTTTAATAGGTGAGGCTGCTGCTCTTTGGGGTGATATTCCTTACAGAACTGCTTTCGATTATACTGAAAATGAAGATCCTACATATGATCCTCAGGCACAAGTTTTTAGTGATGTACAAGCTTTGTTATCTGAAGCCCTGGCTTTAGTTGGCCCTGATGCTACTGTTGCTTCTGTATATGGTGCTCCTGTATTTGTAGGGAATGCTGCAAATTGGTCTGAAATTATTCATTCTTTAAAGGCGCGTTATTTCTTGATCACTAAAGAATATCAAGCTGCTCATGGAGAAGCACTACAAGGAATTTCTTCTGCTGATGGTGATCTATTATCAGCGCATGCAAACGCGAATGGTTCAAGAAACTTGTACTATCAGTTTACGATAGAACAACGTAATGAATACTTGAGAGCTGATGGTTCCAATTTAGTAAAATTGATGACTGGTGAAAAAGCCAGAGCAATTGCGACTCCAGGAGATCTTGTTCGTTATGACTCTTACTTTAGAGACGGTCTTGAAGGTATTGATTTGAATGCGACTGCCGATGGTTATTTTGCAGTAGATGCTTCTTTCCCAATCGTTTCTTATGTTGAGACCAAATTGATCGAAGCTGAATGTGCATCACGTTTAGGTCTTGATAATGCAGCTTTAGAGCCTTTTAACGAGGTGAGAGCTCATTTAGCTGATGTTTGGGATGCAGAATTCCCTGCGTCAACTTCAACAGGAGCTGACTTATTGTATGAAATTACTGAAGAAAAGTATGTTTCTATGCCAGGATCATTGCAAATCTTTCATGATGTTCGTAGAAACAATAATTTATTAGGAGTGCCAATCGATGGAGTAGGAACCTCAGTTATACCTCAGCGTTTCTTATACCCACAAGTGGAGATAGGTGCTAATGAGAATTTTCCTGGTTTGGTTGATTTATTCGAACCAACACCAGTTAATAAATAATATATAATTTAGATTAGACACTTTTTATATGTTAATTACATCCCGCCTAACAGCGGGATGTTTTTTTTGTTCAAGGGGTCACTTAAGTGACCCCTTGAATACATAAAAAAAGTTTAACTTCGCAGCATGGAAAAAGACATGACAAAAATATTTGGTTTACGCGCTATTCTTGAGGCTATTGACTCAGGTCAGGAAATCGAGAAGATATACCTTCAAAAAGAAATCCAGGGCTCACTCGCCAAAGCGCTGCAACATAAAATAAACGAGAACAACATTTCTTTTAGTTATGTCCCGATAGAAAAACTAAACAAGCTTTCAAAATTTCAAAATCACCAAGGCGCTGTTGCCAAAACATCTTCCATACAGTTTAAAGACCTGGATGAATTATTGAACCAGCTTACAGATAAAGATACTTCTCCCCTCTTTCTGCTTTTAGATCAAATCAGTGATGTGAGAAATCTGGGCGCCATATTAAGAACCGCTGAATGCACCGGGGTAGATGCAGTAATTGTTCCTTCTCACGGAAGTGCACCCATTAATGCCGATGCCATCAAAACTTCTGCAGGGGCCGCTTTTAAACTGAATATTTGTAAAGTGAATCACGTACTGGATGCCATTTATCAGCTAAAGGCGCATGACATTCAGATCGTTTCGATCACTGAAAAAACCGATTTGCCTATTTATGACATAGACCTTAGGCCTCCCACTGCTTTGGTTATGGGATCTGAACATAAAGGGATCTCGGCCTCCGTCTTAAAGAATTCCGATCATAAAGGTAAACTTCCTTTACTGGGCACTATAGACTCTTTGAATGTATCGGTGGCTTGTGGTGCTTCTCTCTATGAAATAGTGCGTCAAAGACGCTAAAAACAGGCCTTATTAAACGATCAGGGATTCAGATCGGCATCTAAATCGTTCCGCTCTTCAAATAGTGTGTCAAATTCATCTGGCTCATAGTCCTCCTTTTCCCAATCGTATTGAAATTTTTGAGGACCTGTATCTCTGTAGATGAAAGCCATGACAAGACCGGATATAAAACCGGAGAGGTGCCCTTCCCATGAAACACTTTCTTTTACAGGTAAAACGTACCACACCATACTTCCATACAGAAAAATCACCATTAAAGAAACAGCCACCAAACGGTAGTTTTTCCTGATGATTCCGCTAAAGAATATAAAACTGAACAAAAGATAAATGATGCCACTGGCGCCTATATGATAGGATTTTCTTGCGAACATCCAGGTCATTAATCCGGTACAAACCGTCCCAAATATCAAAACTTTCCAGGCGATGCTTCTATAAAAATACAAGAGGCTAAAGAGCAAAACAAACAAGGGTGCTGAATTATGGTACAGGTGTTTTATATCACCATGGATAAAAGGTGAAAATACAATCCCTCTTAAGCCCACGATACTGCGAGGGAGAATTCCGTAAGTGTTAAAATTATAGCCATTCTTGACTTCAAACCAATAAACCACCCAAAGCCCCAGGACAAAATATAAGGGCACGGCCAGGATCCAGGGTGAAAACTTAAAATGACTTTGGGCATCCATCAAACCAGAATTTTCAGCTAAAATACAATTTTACGGATAACAAGTTTCGCTGAAAAAATAAGTTATTCTATGTATTCTGCACTTTCAAAGTTTGGCTTTTTAACCTACTTTTACATCATGAATGAACCATTGGCAGAAAGGATACGACCTAGATCACTTGATGAATATATCAGCCAACAGCACCTTGTCGGCAGCAAAGGAGCCCTGACCGTCCACATTCAGAATGGTCTTATCCCTTCATTGATCCTATGGGGCCCGCCGGGAACAGGAAAAACGACGCTTGCCAATATTATCGCCCAGGAGTCCGGAAGGCCCTTTTATTCGCTTAGCGCCATCAATTCCGGGGTAAAGGATGTACGTGACATCATCGACAAGGCCAAAACCAGTGGAGGGCTCTTTACCCAAAGAAATCCTATTTTGTTCATTGATGAAATTCATCGTTTTAGTAAATCCCAGCAGGATTCCCTTTTGGGAGCTGTCGAAAAAGGTTGGGTCACCTTAATTGGCGCTACAACCGAAAATCCAAGTTTTGAGGTAATCCCGGCACTTTTATCAAGGTGCCAGATCTATATTTTGAATGCCTTTGACAAGGATGACCTTATTGCCCTTGTGCATCGTGCCATTGAAAAAGATGTATATATCTCGAAAAAAAAGGTGAAACTCAAAGAAACAGAGGCCTTGTTGCAATTGTCAGGCGGCGACGCCAGAAAATTGCTGAATATTTTTGAGCTGGTGGTCAATTCCCAAAATGAAGGCGTCTCCATAACCAATGACCTGGTATTGAGCAAGGTTCAAAAAAATATGGTCAGGTATGACAAAACCGGGGAACAGCATTACGATATTATTTCGGCCTTTATCAAATCGATCCGGGGGAGCGACCCTAATGGGGCGGTTTATTGGCTCGCAAGGATGATAGAAGGTGGTGAGGATGTTAAATTCATCGCCAGGCGTTTACTTATACTGGCCTCCGAAGATGTTGGAAACGCAAATCCCACGGCACTGATCTTAGCCAATAATACTTTTCAGGCCGTTTCGGTTATCGGCCATCCCGAAAGCAGGATCATTTTAAGTCAATGTGCCGTATATCTGGCAAATTCAGCAAAAAGCAATGCCTCTTATATGGCTATCAATAAAGCCCAGCAACTGGTTAAAAACACCGGCGACCTTCCTGTTCCATTGCATCTTCGCAATGCGCCTACTAAATTGATGAAGGACCTCAACTATGGAAAAGAGTATAAATACTCACATGATTATGATCAAAACTTCATCGAACAGGAATTTTTGCCCGATGAGATCAAAAACAGCATCCTGTATGAACCCGGAAACAATCCCAGAGAAAATCAATTCAGGGAAGTACTTAAAAACCGGTGGAAATCAAAATATGATTATTAACAAGATTGTTTTTATTTTACTTCAGTAAAGGTCAACACCTCTATTTTATCATTGCGAAGTATATCTATTTTCAGGTTTCCCTGCTCATCAAAATAAGCTGTCGTGTTATCAATATCTTTTTGAGGCTTTTTCCAGGACACCCTGAATACATTGGGCAAAGAAGTTTTCTTAAACGTACCAATGAGTTCTCCCGGCTTGTAGTTTTTATTTTTACTTTCGCTGACAAAGGCCTGCATCTGAGTTCCCTGATCTACCAATAAAAATGTAGTGGTTTCATTCTTAAAGGCCCTTGCGCCACCTGTTAACTGAGGAGCCTCCGTTGTTTCTTCGGTGGCGGCGGCTTTTTCTTCAGCCACAACTTCTACCGGTTCTTCTTCTTTGGGCTTTTCTGCTATAACAACAGGCACTGCTGCTACAGCAGCGGGGCTGGGTTCTGCTGTACTTTTCTCCACAGGAACCGCAGCAGCAACAGGCGCTGCAGGCTTCTCTTCTGCCTTTGGAATAGTTGGAGTTTCTGCCACCGCTTTTGGCTGTTCACTGGCCATCATGGCTTTTGCTCCTGCATTGATCACCAGGGATTCCTCAAATGCATAATCCAGATCCTTTACAGAAACAAAACACTTTTTAAGCGCATCAATATATGTTTTGTCAAACTCTTTGATCTTGCTTTTGCCTTCTGCGGTCCTATAAACTTCTTTGTCGCGGCAATCTTTCAGGGATATGACCAGTTTGGTCGTAAAAGCACTTGATTCGTTGAGCACCAAAGCGGTTGCGGCCAAACACGGATTTGCGTTGAGATCAGCCGGATACTCATCACCCTGGTAAAAAGTGATAAATCCATTCTGTTCGAAAAGGTATTTCGTCATGGAATTCACCCTGTATTGATTTTCTTCTTTAAGAAAATCATATTGTTTGGGAACAATAATATACTTAAA
>JBFFLO010000110.1:0-7891 GCA_041554895.1 Lutimonas sp.
AGTTCTCCCAATGCAGCTGCAATGGATAATTTAGCCGGTAAAACCAAAATGGATGAATTGATGCCTAATGGTTTTGAAAGAAGGATTATTTATGAAAGAGTCATGACGGTTAAGTAAAATAAATGTCATATTCAGTTCAATGAATTTTTAACTTCGGGTTGAAATTCAGGAAATGTAAGTGAACAAGAGCCCCATTAATTGATTTTAATGGGGCTCTTCACTTCTTACCTGCCTGCCGGCGGGCTGACTTCTCGCTAGCATAATCATATCACATTCTTTTAAAATATAAAACAATCGTTAATAAATCTCTTGATAACTAATACGTTGCACTCTCGATGCACTTAATTAAAATGTTAGTTTGTGGTCATGATTAACCTAATCCATTTTGGACATAATTATTCTAAATAAAAAGATCGATGAAAAAATTAATAATTCTAATCTTGATACTTGTTCCTGCTGGAATATTTGCTCAGGAGTCGTCAAATGTCAATACGTTGAAAAATGATAACTTCAATCAGTACTATACTGCCTCCGAAATAGCTTATGCAGAAGAAGATAAGCAACTTATTTCATCATCGGATGTTGGATTGAATGAAAGTGACTATGACCTTAAACCTTTTTTGGATCGGGATATGGGGGAAGTCAAGGAAGAAGATCTGTTCTCTAAAAAGAAAAATTTGATTCTGGATTCCGATTCATACATTGGAGACGGGATGGTTACATTTTCAAAGGATGGAAAGACCGTTTTCTTTAGTGCCAACAGAAAAATAAAAAAGAGTAAGGGACAAAGTGAGGATGAAGTTAAGATTAAAAGAGCAGTCAATCTTCAGTTATTTAAAGCAAGTGTGAATGAAGATGGCGCATGGACAAACTTGGAAATATTGCCCTTTAGCAGTAGTCATTATTCCACCGGACAACCCTTTTTAAACGAAGATGATACCAAGCTGTATTTTGTGTCTGACGGCCCTGAATCATTAGGTAGAACAGATATTTTTGTAGTGGATTTACTTGAAGACGGAACTTATGGTAAACCCAAAAATATGGGGCCAAAAATCAATAGTAGAGAAAGAGAAATATTCCCATTCATAAATGAGGAGAATTTACTGTTGTTTTCTTCGGATGTTCAGAATGAAAGCGGTGATTTGGATGTTTTTGCCAGTAAAATATTTGATCATTCTGTCTCTACTCCAATTAAATTGAAAGGAAACCTCAAAATTCAAAAAGATGATTTAGTTGCTAACATTGATGATGCAAAAGCAGGTGAAGATTTTTCATCCCCCAAAAAATCAGGTGTGGGCGTAGCTGGTTTTTATGCCTCAATTGATGCTTCTTCAATTGAGATTGACTGTCAACAGGAGATTTCAGGGATTGTTAAAGATTCAGACAACAAGGAATTGCTGCCAAATGTGCAAATTATGCTTTTCGACAATAATGATAACAAGCTATTATCTTTTCAGTCTGATGAATCGGATGCTTCTTTTAGTTTCAAGCAATCTTGCGATGAAACCTATAAATTAAAAGCCTATCTGGAAGGATATTTAACAGGAGAACTTGATATTAAAACCGTTAATGACATAAATTCGGATCCAATGGAAATTACAATTCATATGAGTGCGGATCCGGATAATACTAATGATGTAATTGCGGAGGTACCTGAGATAAATGAAACTGTCGGCCTGAATTTGGAAACGAGTAAGGTTGAGACTGCTCCGGTTAGCCCTTCAAACAATTCGTCCGGTAATGGCTCGTCCTATAATTTCAACAGTGATCTTCAGGTTTTCACCGTGCAGATAGGAGCTTTTCAAGGAAATGCACAAACTGCTAAATACATCACGTTATCTGGCTTTTTTAATCATGTTTACAACGATGGATATAACAGGTATTTTTCAGGTATTTTTGAGTCTTATAAAGAGGCTGAAAAGCATAAGGAATTGTTGAAAAATAATGGATATAACGACGCTTTTATTGTTGGCCTCAAAGGGGAAGACAGGTTTTAAAGAGAAAATCGGGAATAATTTTCACTTCACACTTTACACTTTACAGGTACTGAAATATTTACTAAATTGGGCTCTCAAAAATTTCCAACGAAGCAATCTTACTTATGAAATGGAAAGGTAAACGGCAAAGTTCAAATCTAGAAGACAGAAGAGGGCAGTCAGGTTCTGGCAGAGGCATTGGGGGGTTTAATCCTATGCTGTTGGGGCCCCTGATCAGGCTTCTTTTTTCAAAAACAGGATTGATCCTCGTCGGTATTTTCCTTGTGTTTTCATTTATTACAGGTAATAACCCATTAAGCTTTTTAGGACAGTTTTTTCAGGGAGGGACTCCTCAGACTCAGACCTCTGTCCCCTACCAGGGGAGCGCTGCTGAGAATGAACTCGCGGCATTTAGCGCAACTATTTTAGCAAATACAGAAGACGTTTGGAACGGCCTTCTTGATGATTACCGTGAGCCTACACTGGTGCTTTTCACCGGATCCATTGCTTCTGCTTGCGGATCGGCTTCCAGTGCCACAGGGCCTTTTTATTGTCCTGGTGATGAAAAACTCTACCTGGATTTAAGCTTTTTTGATGATATGGCACGTAAACTCAATGCCCCCGGTGACTTTGCTCAGGCCTATGTCATCGCCCATGAAGTAGGGCACCATATTCAGAAAATTATGGGGATTACCGATAAAATGCAAAGTCTTAGAGGAGAGGTCAGCCAGAAGGAATACAATCAGTATTCGGTAAGAATTGAATTGCAGGCAGACTTTCTTGCAGGTGTTTGGGCGCATCACTCACAGCAAATGACGCAAATGATGGAATCAGGAGATCTTGAAGAGGCACTAAATGCAGCATTTGCCATTGGAGATGATCGTCTACAGAAACAGTCGACGGGGAGGGTCGTGCCGGATTCTTTCACCCATGGAACTTCTGCGCAACGCATCAGATGGTTTAAAAAGGGTTTTGAAACAGGAGATCTGGCACAAGGTGATACCTTTAATGCAGACCCTCTTTGATAAGACCTTTAACTATTCAAATCATTAAATAATTCACCCATGCATTATAAACAAAATATTCCCGCAGCATGAATATAATCAAAACAGTTTCTTCGCAGCTCTTTTTCAAATTGATGATTGCTTTATTCATATTAATTGCATCGACAAAAACGGTTTCGGCTCAGCAAATTGAGGAACAAACTCAGGATTACACTGTTGGAGGAAATTCCACAATCAAGGGAAACATACTTATTTCAACTACTTTTTCATTGAGTCATAGTGAAAGCGAAAATGAATCCAGACTGATACAAAATTTAGATGATTCTTATCGGATGGATTGGAATATAACCCTGCGTTCAGGTTATTTTATCAAAGACAATTTTGCGCTTGGAGCCTTTTTTAAGTATTCCAACAAACTCGACCGGCTGAATTATACCAATGACACTGGTCAGGTTTTTGACGAAACCCTGGCCCGTTCTTATAGTTTTGCGCCATTTATGAGAAATTATTTACCGCTGGGAAAGGGAACGTTTTCATTGTTTAATGAAACGAACCTGGAATTTAGTTATGGCAGTGAAGTACGTCAGGTGGATAACCCGGATGATATTAACCGTACAGTAAGTGATACCTACCAACTTAAGCTTGGTATTCAGCCCGGAATAGCCGCGTTTATTACAGATCTTGTATCATTTGAGGTGGGGACGTCAATATTGGGCTTAAGCTCAAAATATACCACATCAACATTTAATGGTGATAAAGACAGTCAGGGTACAAAGTTTTC
Organism: Lutimonas sp.; assembly: GCA_041554895.1. Lineage (GTDB taxonomy): Bacteria > Bacteroidota > Bacteroidia > Flavobacteriales > Flavobacteriaceae > Lutimonas. The sequence goes on from JBFFLO010000110.1 coordinate 3,762, forward strand.
TAATGATGTAAGTTTTGAAATTGATTTATTAAGCCTCTTTTTGGGTATAACTTTTTATTTTCCTGTCAAATGAGATCTATATTTATATTAGTGGCAATAGCCATCTTTTTGCTTGGTTGTGTGAGCGAAGATCATTTTGGGAAATCGAACAGGTCAGAAATAAAGACCTTTGTGATTCCCGGTCAATCAGGTAATTCAGTGATCAACAATGATTCTCTAACTGTTGTTGTAACCATTCCAGAAACCATTACTGATTTTATGCTGGTACCTTCAGAGATTACCGTTAGCAACTTTGCCTCAGTAAACCCTGAAGTAGGCGAGGTTCAGGATTTTAGCGCTCCCGTGGACTATTTTGTAACTGCAGAGGATGGTTCAGTCAGTGTTTATAGTGTTAAGGTTTTACGCGGTGGTTCACAGCCTCAATTGGATAATTCCTCTTTCGAGGACTGGTACACTGAAACAGTTGGTTTTTCAACTGTTGAACAACCTGGTGTTGACAAGGCTTCGACGATTTGGGGAACGGCCAACAGAGGGCTCGCCCTGGGAGGAGCACCAGGCAATACAAGCAAACAGGTAAGACTTAATTCAAATTATGCCAAAATGGAATCTGTTGCAGCACCGGCTCTGGTTCGAATAGCAGCTGCCACTATTTTTACAGGCAAATTCAAAGACGGTTTTCCCAGTGTCTCCGATCCCAGGTCGAATATAACGCTTGGAACTCCTTTTTCTGCAAGGCCGCTCTCATTCTCTTTTAGTTATACGTATCAGCCCGGGGCCAGTAATGAGGATGGGAATGGCAACCCTCTTTCTTATGGCGATCAATGTGACATCTATTTATTTTTGGAGAACAGGGAAGGGTCTGAAGTAAAAAGGGTTGGAACGGCATGGTTTAGAAGTGGCACTGCTGTTTTAGAATGGTCAAAAGAAAACGTAGCGATCAAATACGGGCCCCTGGAGGCTTTTGATCCATGGTATGCCTATGCTCAACCGGCACAAGGAGAGGCCTGGGGAGATGGTACAGAAACGGTTACTCATATTACGATCCTTGCAACTTCGAGCTTTGAGGGAGACTTTTTTAACGGGGCCATTGGAAGTACGCTTGAATTGGATGATATTGAATTGGTATACTGACGGGTGATTAAAAGGAATAAGGCCTAATACCTTGATTAAAATCAAAGTGGATTATTGGGTTTAAATTTATATGCGGTTTTTTGTTTCCCTTTATATTCATCGTAAGCTTTGAATCCGGTTTTCTCATATAATGCTATGTACCTTGGATCATCCATTATAAAATCATATCTCGAATCCCTTAAAAAAGAAATAATTGGTTCACGACGGTCATAACTTATATAGAGGTATTTGATCGTATTCTCTTTGTCTTCAATAAAGGCTGAAAAAGTTGATTTATGAACAGGGTTCTGAAGATTGATAATGCTTGATTCCTGGTCGTAAGCAAGTATTTTTTTTACCGCAGTTTTAAAATCATTTTGTTCAAAGAATGATGACATAATGCTGTCCTTGAGATGTTCCTTTGTGAAGTGTGTCAAAACATTTCTGGCCTGCTCAAATTCTTTCTTTCTCGCATAACTAAGCCAAAGAAATTGATCCGCCCCGCCTGAATTTGGATATTCCTGAAGTAAAAGCAGGCAGTATTCAATACACTTGTCATAATTGCCCGAATAATACAAGTCCCTGGCATATGCTGCTTTCCATTTTTTTTCCAAGGGATCCAGTTTAATGGCCTCCTGATCCAGTATAAGGCTCTCTTCGGCTTGTCCAAATGAACTTAAAAACGACGCGAGCATACATTTTTCATCTGCCCCATTAGGATTAAGTGCAACGGCTTTCCTTTTTTCCTTTTCTGCACTTAGCCAATCATAATTATGGAAATAATAACTTCCCATGGCAAGATGTGCCCCCGGACTAAGGGAGTCTAATGACAAAGCTCTTTTGGCTAGTAATTTTGCTGAGTCAAGGGCGATCCTTCTTTGAGACACATTATTGGCTTCCAGAACCCAATCGGACAAATTGAAATAGGCAAGTGATAAATAAGCACAGGCCTCTGCAAAATTTGAATCCAACTTTACGGCATTTTCAAAGTATTTCATGGGCATGTATACTTCATCTTCCTTCATGTTAATAGGACCATTGACGAACTGTAATTTTCCTTTTAAATAGTTTTCATAGGCCAGCGGGTTGATTTTTTTGACCTCATTCATCACCTTGTTCTCAAGGCCTAAATTGGATTCTATCTTTCTCGCGATATCCGTGGCTATTTTTGATTGTAAGGCAAAAATATTTTCCATATCATCAGTATAGGATTCTGAAAAAATGATAAATCCATCTTTTGCATTGGCAAGGCTTACTGAAATCAGGATCTTGTCTTGCTGCCTTCTAACGCTGCCCTCTAGAATTGTATTGACATTAAGTTGATCTCCTATACTTGTGAGAGGTTCATTTTTATCTTTAAATGAGAAGGAAGAGGTTCTTCCTGCCACCGAAAGCTCTCTGTAAGTGCACAATTCATCATAGATTTCGATTGCGATACCATCACTCAAAAACTCCTGATCTTTGTTGGGGCTCATATCCATAAAAGGAAGTACGGCAATGGTATTTGCTTGGATCCATTCACTTCTTGAGCCCTTATTTGGGGTTTCTGAATTTGAGGGCTCAATAAAATGGACGCCAATAGCTATAAGCAGCACTACCAGTATAATAATATTGAGCCGCTTGTTGGTAGTTGCCGTAACAGAATCATCCTTGGAAACCTGTTCTGTTTTTTTTAAGCCTTCAGGGGTTACTTCATATACCCAGGAAAAGATCATCCAAATCGGCAAACCAACTGCCATTAAAATCATTAAGGTTTTTAAGACCCAGACAGGGGCTTGAAATATGGGAAGGATATTGGTTAAAACCTGAATTAAAACCCAGGCAATAACAATGTATGCCATAGTGGCCTTGATAACGTTTCGCCGCTTTAATTCTTCAAAAAACCTCATCTTGTGAAGATTTACCCTAAAGTTAAGGATAATAGTTGAGCTTTTTGATCAAACAGGGCCTAATAATTGGAGTTTTATGCTTGAATTGGGATTGAATAATTTTAGGGGTTGAATAGTGTATCAGGGGGCTAAATTACGAGTCCAATGCAAGTTTCAATCCTGCTATCAACTGATCAATTTCTTCCATGCTGGTATAGTGTAAAAAAGAAATTCTCAACACGCCCGGATCTCTGGGTATATCCATGTCTATCAGTGGACGGTGGGCGTAAAAGTTACCCATACCCAACATCAATTTTTGTTTTGTTAAGCTCGCATATACCTTTTTAAGCTTTTTGTTTTTGGGAATAATAGAAACGATGGGCGCCCTGTCTTCTGCATGATCAGGGCCTAAGATCTGAATGTCATCGCGTGATCGCAAAAAATCAAGTAAACGCTCCAGCAACTTTTTTTCATGTTCCCGAAACAATTTATTTATGGCCTTGTTCCTCCCGGCAGGGTTCGCTTCTTCCTTAAAATGATGCTCATAAACCGCATCAAAATAATCTAATATACCACTGGCCGCAGCAATTTGTGCGTGATCCGGCCCTGCCGGTATTAGCATACTTCTGCTGATCCCTTCCTTGAAAAAGTGAGATTGGTTTTCCATTTTAAGGATCAATGCTTTATCAACGAACATCAATCCCAAATGAGGGCCAAACGTTTTATACAACGAAAACAGATAAATGTCAGCACCAAGCTCTTTTAAATCAGGAAAACCATGCGGGGCATAACCTACCCCGTCTACTACCGAGAGAGCGCCATGGATATGGGCTTTTTTGCTAATCGTCTCCACAGGGTTAATATGGCCTATTACATTCGAACAATGGGGAAAAGCCACCATTTTGGTGCGATCAGAAAATAAACCATCCAATTCATCCAGGCTCAAAAGCCCCGTTTCCGGATGCACATGCCATTCTATAATTTTAATTCCCTGAGCTGCTAACCTTCTCCATGCACCCGCATTTGCTTCATGGTCCTGGCAAGAAATAATGATTTCATCGCCAACTTCCCACATCGGGCGCATCGCATTTGCCAAGACATAAATATTTTGTGTTGTTGATGGACCGAAATGAATTTCTGACTCATCAACAT
>JBFFLO010000111.1:0-7812 GCA_041554895.1 Lutimonas sp.
AGAGCAATACAGCGACCAGAACAATATCAAGAATGTCTAAAAAGCTGATGTTTAAAAAATTAAATTGATCCAATGCTGAGCTAGTTTTTGTAAATGTATGAATTATTTTACAGTATAAACATATTCATCAGAAGAGCAATCAATTTCGCTTAGCGTAAGGAAAGCTTTTGCATTTAAATAATCCTGATAGCTTGTTTGGCTGTCATAAGTAAGCAGGATTTTGGCCATTTCTTCAGTACCACAGGAATTTTTATTTTTTAAGTCTGAAAGCAGTAAATCCAAAGGGATAATTTCATCGTTTATTTTTATCTGATCTCCCCAGATTTCAAGGACCACTGTGCATGGTTCCGCGGCCAATTTTTCCTTGTTTAAAGTTTCTGTAATAAAGGCAGTTTGATGAAAAGGAATAAGAGATATAGTCTCTGTTGCCATGTCGGCATAACTGAAATAATTCTTCATACCCTCCTTTTTATGCATTGAATCCTTATTTCTGTTTTCCTGCATTTCTTCCAACACGGGAATAACTTGCGCCATGGTTAACCTTCGGTCTATATTAAAGATCCAATGGGTGTTGGTGATTTTATTATTCTTATTTAGTTTGGCCGAAGTTTCTCCATTATTGGTTTGCATAAAAATCCAGATACTAGAATGATTTTGAATTTCTGATATGCCGGGCATATCGATCAAGGGCAACTGTACCTGTTTATTTTGACAGCCTGACAGGCTTATCAAAGCTAAAAACAGGATAAGGTAAATTCTTTTGATCATAAGCTCGGTCTATGCGCTATTTTTTCAAATATACTAACTGTTTCCATGGCTTCCTGAACATCATGTACCCTAAGGATACTGGCACCTTTCATCAATGCAATCGTGTTCACTGAAGTTGTTGCGTTCAGGGCTCGATCAGCATCCAGATCAAGTAGTTTATAGAGCATTGATTTTCTTGACAGTCCAACAAGTAAAGGAAGGTTCATGCCAGAAAAAAGCTCGAGTTTTTGCAATAATTCAAAATTCTGATCAAGCGTTTTACTAAATCCAAAACCCGGATCCAATATAAGGTCGTTCACTCCAAGTTTCCTGAGTTCAAATACCTTTTTAGAAAAATAAAAGATAATGTCTTTGATCAGATTTTCATATTGTACATTTTGTTGCATGGTCTGAGGAGTTCCTACCATGTGCATCAATATATAAGGTACCTGAAGTTTTGCAATGGTCGCAAACATATCTTCATCCATTGAGCCCCCGGAAATATCATTCACCATGCAGGCTCCTGATTGAACGGCTATATCGGCAATATGGCTTCTAAACGTGTCAATCGAGATGAGCGCATCGGGAAATTCCTTCAATACCAATTCCAAAACGGGCAGTAATCTCGAAAGCTCTTCGTCTTGTGAAATATGCATGGCCCTGGGTCGCGAGGAATAGGCTCCCATATCAATAAAAGTCGCTCCTGCGGAGATCATTTTTTCAACTTGTCTTAATATATCTGCAGCCGATTTGTATTTGCCTCCATCATAAAAAGAATCAGGAGTCAGGTTAAGGATACCCATCACCTTAGGATGATGAAGATCTATTAAACGTCCTTTACAATTGATATACATGCTTGTGTCTTTAGGATCAACTGGCTACGGTATTTACGACCTTGCTTAAAACAGGTGCCTCATAAGACTTCATTTTATCGAGCAGGTCTTCAATCGATTCACTCACCATGATCATGTCTCTGTTTTCCTGTTTTAAAAATCCTTCTTGCACCATATGATCAAGTTGTAAAAGGGCATGGTAGAAAAAATTGTTGGTATTCAAGATGCCGATGGCTTTATTTTCAATTCCAAGTTGCCCTAAGGTAAGGGCCTCAAAAATTTCATCAAGCGTTCCAAAACCTCCTGGCAAAGCAATATAGCCATCTACAAGCTTGCTTATTTTTACTTTCCTTTTCGACATTCTTTTAGTGGTAATCATCTGAGATATTTTGGTATGGGCCACCTCCTCATGTTTGAGAAGTCCTGGAATCACTCCTATGACCTCCGAATTGTTTTTGATCATGGTATCTGCAATTACCCCCATAATACCTATTTTACCTCCCCCATAGACCAGGCCTATTCCCTGTTTTGAAAAATAGTCACCTAATTTTACAGCCGCCTGGGCATATTCTTGGTTAAAGCCTTTGCTAGAGCCACAAAAAACAGCGATACGTTTCATTTTATAAGGGTTTTTCCGGGTATATATTTTGTAAAAATAAGCAAACCGTCGATATTATATCATGAGATTTTTATAAATTCGTTTCGACAAAAAAAACTAAATTCTCTGATTTCAATTTACATGCAGGATACATCGAAGCAATATGATGAGGTAACGGCTACATGCCGTTCTCTTTTTATAAACAAAATGACTGATTACGGAAGCGCCTGGAGGATATTGAGGCTTCCATCCCTTACCGATCAAATATTCATCAAAGCTCAAAGAATAAGGCAGCTGCAGGAAAATGAAACACGCAGGGTGGATGAGGACGAAATCTCTGAATTTATAGGAATTATTAATTATGCGGTCATGGCACTCATACAATTGGAAAAAGGGGTTGCTGATCAGCCAGATCTGGATGTAGAGGAGGCCATTGCCTTATATGATAAGCATATGTCGACGGCAAAGACTTTAATGGAGAATAAAAACCATGATTATGGAGAGGCCTGGCGCGATATGAGGGTGAGTTCCCTTACTGATCTCATTCTCCAAAAACTATTAAGAGTAAAGCAGATTGAAGATAATCAGGGAAAGACACTGGTATCTGAAGGAATAGATGCAAACTATCAGGATATGATCAATTATGCTGTTTTTGCTTTGATATTAATGAATCACTAATTTGACCATCCAATGAATATTTTGACTCATGTAGTTCGCTTACTGGTTGCTGTTACGTTTATATTTTCAGGTTTCGTTAAATTGGTCGACCCCTTGGGCTCGGCTTATAAATTTGAAGAATATTTTGGCGCAGATGTCTTAAATCTGGAGTTTTTGATTCCATATGCATTACAGTTTTCAGTTGTGCTTATTCTTGCGGAGATCATGCTTGGGGTGATGTTATTGGTAGGTTATAAAGTCAAGCTAACAGTTTGGAGCCTATTTGTAATTACCTTATTGTTTTTGTTTTTAACTTGGTATTCAGCATACTATGACAAGGTTACAGACTGTGGTTGTTTTGGTGATGCTGTAAAATTGACGCCATGGGAAACGTTTTATAAAAATGTGATCCTTATCGTCTTGGTGATCTATCTTCTCATAAGGATGTATGATATCCAGCCTGTTTTATCTGATATTTTGGCCAAAAGGATAAGTTTGGTTTCTCTCTTACTGTTTGTTGGCATCCTATTTTATGTACTTCGATATCTCCCCATTATTGATTTTAGACCCTATGCTGTAGGAAAGAACATTCCTGAAGGCATGTTGATACCAGAAGGGGCTGAGCAGCCGGTATACGAGGATACCTGGATTTATCATGTAAATGGCGAGGATCAGGTGTTTACGACCGAAGATAAGCCTTGGAACATTGAAGGGGCTACATTCGTTGATCGAAAAACAAGAACTTTAAAAGAAGGCTATGTACCTCCAATTCATGACTTTACCATGGAAAATGGAGAGGAGGATATTACGGAGTTGCTCATGTCTAAGGAAAAACTGATGCTGGTGGTAGCTTATAACCTTAAACTTGCGAATAGCAAGGGTATGAAGGAGGTTAAGGAACTTTCTGAGAGGGCCATGGAAAAGGGATACACTGTCTATTGTTTTTCGGCATCCACTCAGGAAGATTATAAAAAGGTTAAAGAGGCATTTGATTTGGATTTTGATTTATTGTTTTGTGATGAAACCACTTTAAAAACGATTGTCAGGTCAAATCCCGGCATCCTGACCCTGGATAAAGGAACGATCAAGGGAAAATGGAGCTGGCGACAGGTGCAAAGTGTAACCTTAGACTGATCAAGGATGAAACAGGCATTATTGGTATTTCTTGGAGGAGGCCTTGGAAGCGTATTGCGTTTCTGGCTTGGTTTGAAATTGAATAATCTTGAAAACACCATTCCCTACGGAACCTTATTGGCCAATGTTTTAGGGAGCCTGATCATTGGAGTCATTTTGGGCTACTCTTCCCGAACAGGTTGGCTCAGTGAAAACCACTCACTACTTCTAGCCACAGGATTTTGCGGGGGATTTACTACTTTTTCTACGTTTGCCTACGAAAATCATATCTATTTAAAGGGAGGTGATTATGTTGGTTTTTTACTTTATATCATCGTGACATTTATTTTAGCCATCTCAGCCGTATTTTTTGGTATGTATGCCTCAAAATTCATATAAAATTTAAGGATCGAAAGCTTTTACCCCTGCTAAAATCTTGGTGTTCAAATGATTTAATTTTGGAGGTATGGGACATGAGAATCTTTCATTATAGGCGCAATAGGGATTGTAAGACAGGTTAAAATCAATAACAATACTGTTTCCTTCAGGAAGTTTCAGATCAATATACCTTCCTCCTCCATAACTGCTTTCTCCATTGGTTAGATCTGTAAAAGGCAAAAATAAATGGTCCTCGTAATCTGGTGTTAAAAGTAGTTTTTCATTTTGATAAATTTCCAGGGAATAATCTTTGCCGTTCAATTGAAAACTGGCAGTAGCATATAGTTTATAAACCGGTAACCTGCTGGTTGTGGTTTTCATCTGAAAAGGTTTGCTGTCTTTGTACAGCTTCAGCGAGGCAGTCACTCTAAAATTACTGTCTATAGGGAAGAACTCAAGTGATTCAAAAGTGGCGAGATCCTCCTCTGATAAAGGAGAATCTTCCTTACTGGAAAATTCTTTATTCAATTTTTGTTGAAATTTCTTTACTTCTTTGAAGTACTTTGATTCCTGTGCAAAAAGGACAGACATACATAACAATGAAAGTATCAATAGGCAATTTTTCATGGCCAGGCTTTTGAGTCAAATATACCTATAAATAATGAAAAGAGGCCGGCGTTCAACTGGTGAAAAAAGCCAATAAATTCAAATTTATTCATGAAATATGTATAAAGTATATCTTTGACAAATGTTTAAGAAGATCACCAAACCCTACCAGGGACTGTCAAAAGAAGTCTGGTTTATGGCACTGACCATGCTTGTGAACAGGGCAGGAGCCATGGTGGTACCATTTCTATCATTGTATCTTACCAGTTTTCTCGAGTTCTCGCTTGAAAAGGTGGGTTGGATCATGTCTTGTTATGGTTTTGGGTCGGTTGCCGGTGTCTTTATTGGCGGGAAATTATCAGATAAAATAGGCTATTACAAAGTCATGTATATGAGTTTGTTGGGTACAGGCCTGGTCTTTTTTTCAATTCAGTTTATCACGGGGTTTTACAGTTTATGTATTGGTGTATTTTCACTGACCATTGTTGCAGATATGTTTAGGCCTGCTGTTTGGGTGGCGCTTGATGACTATAGTGAAGAGGATAACAGAACCCGTTCTGTAACTTTAATCAGATTGGCAATCAACCTTGGATTTTCTATGGGGCCTGCCATAGGCGGGCTGTTGATCACTTACGTGAGTTACCGAAGCTTGTTTTGGGTGGATGGATTCACCTGCCTTATTGCCGGATTGATCGTCATCAGGTTTTTAAGCCAAAAAAGTAAAGTGAAGAAGGAGCACAAACATATGATCCTGCCAAGATTGTCACCCTATAAGGATGGCCGTTATCTCATTTTTTGGTTCGCCATGTTTTTGATTGGTTTTACTTTTATGCAATACTTTTCGACCATTCCTTTGTATTACAGCCAGCGACTGGGTATGGATGAGGATAAGATAGGCTTGATGCTTGCCATGAACGGCTTATTGATTTTCTTAACCGAGATGCCTATCGTCCATGCGCTGGAAAAGGGAAAAATCGAAAATCTAAAAATAGTCATAGGAGGGATAATTTTGTTAATGACAAGTTTCCTTGTGCTAAATATCGGGCCGTGGATCGGGTTGGCCATTATTGGAATGATCTTTATGACCTTTGGCGAAATGCTCGGGTTTCCTTTTTCTAATTCATATGCTTTAAATCGTTCGAAATTGGGTAACCAGGGTTCCTATATGGCGCTTTACAGCATGTCATTTTCCGTAGCACATATTCTGGGCCCGAATATGGGTATGCAATTTTCAGCTAAATTTGGCTTTGAAACTACCTGGTATCTGATGGCAGGAATTTGCCTGATCGCCTGTTTGATTTTACTGGGATTATACAGAAAAGAATCTTGCTGATCTGTTAGGGAACACTTAACCTGGCCAGATAATCATAATGAGGTCCTTTTTTAAGTAATTCACAATGCAGGTTCAGATTTAAGGCCTGTTGTTGCAGGTTGTAAAAATCAATATACATCCATGGAAAGGAACCGCTATTTTGGCCAAGATATCTGGATTGGAATTCAACCTCGCCATAATAATGATCCACTTCAGAAAGATCTATATCGCCATTTTCATCTTCAAACATATATATTACATCTGTAGAATCCATTAAAATTTGACCTCCAGGTTTAAGAAGCGTTTCCAGATGTTTTAAAAATCGGGGCAGGTACTTCATTGATCCGCAGATGCCTGCTCCATTCATTAATGCCAGAATTGTGTCGAATTGGGTATCCTTAAGGTCCCAAAGGTTTATGGCCTCTGCCTGTTCGAGCCCTCTTAGTCTGCAAACTTCTATGGCCCCCTTCGATATATCAATGGGCTTAACCGATAAGCCTTGATTTTGCAAGTAAAGAGAATGGCTGCCGGCTCCACAGCCCAGGTCCAAAACTTCGCCAAAGGCCATTTTAAGGGCAGTCCGTTCTAGATCCGGCATTTCTTCAAATGAACGAAAAAGGTATTTTACAGGTAATTCATCCCAACCAGCAATTGACGAATAAGTGTCTATAACAGCATTTTTACCATTATGAAAATCTTTGATAGCCTTACCAAAAACATCTGTGATATTGTTTATATCCATAAAGCCAGATTATTTTGTCATTAAGTTTTTAAATTGTTCCATATTTTCAAGGGTTTTGATCGATTCATTTTTTAGAAGCAATTCTTTATCTTCAAAACCTGTGTTTAGTAATTTTTCCAAATAATCTATAGCCAGGCCGGGCTTTTCCATATCAACAGCATTTTCAATTTGTTTGATATAGGGAAGGGCATAGGCCGGATAAATCAGGATACAGATGTCATAGCAAAACATTTTTTGTTCTACATTTTTAATGCTGGTATCGTAGTTGGCTGTTTCTATGCCATGTGCAAATACTTTATACAATAACCGCTTGTACATGGTTCGTTCCATTTGAGAACCTGATTCCATCTTTTTTTTGAGCTTTTCGATGCGGTTTTCCCACCATCCCAGGTGATAAGATTTTTTATTGAGGTCTGCATTGAAGCGATCGAATAATTCATCTGTAAGCACTAATTCGGTTTCTAATAGTGCCTCGCTCTTTTTTTTCTCAGATCTGTAGGTTTTGCTTTGCTCCAGGGTATTAAGTTTTTCCTGAATACTATCCGTTTGGTAATAGCGTTTAAAATTGTTCAAGATTCTTCGGTATTCGTTCGAAGCAGCAAGCAGGCGTTTATCTTTTTCTTTTAATTGTGCCTGATGATAGTATTTGCTATAGATGTGCTTGGTAATTGTTGAATCAACGGGCAGTAAAAGGTTTTTATATGCCTCTAATTGCATCCAGTCGAAGGCCATTAGAATCTGATCACGGGTTGGCCAGCGGTGGCCAATATCAGGAGTAAATACCTCGTGTGATAATTTTGTTTTAGTGAGGTATTTACGGGTAAAA
>JBFFLO010000112.1:0-7810 GCA_041554895.1 Lutimonas sp.
ACCGAACCGATTCGGCATGCACTTTCGCGGCTATGGCCTGGGTTGGGGGTTAAGTGATTACCATGGTAAGATGCGGGTAGGGCATACCGGAGGGTATGATGGCATGATCACAGCAGTCACCATGATCCCTGAAGAAAACCTAGGCGTGGTTGTACTGACCAATGGTCCTAGAAGCCCTATTATGGCAGCTACTTATTATGCGTTTGACCGGTTTTTGGGCCGTGAAGCCATAGATTGGTCAGGGATCTATTTACAAAGGACCAATGCCGATATGGCCAGTGACAAAAGGATATCAGATAGAATAGCCAAAAGAGAAGCAGATACGCAACCCACCTTGTCTGTTGATAAAATAGTTGGTGATTATCATTCTGATTTGGTAGGAAAGATCACCCTTCTTAAAAAAGGCAGTGAGCTGAAACTGGAATTTGAGCACCACCCCTTATTGTCGGCAACCTTGACGCATTGGCATTACGATACCTGGAAGATCAACTGGGATCAAGATCAAGCCTGGTTTAGCTTTGGAACCATCAAGATCAATTCAAACAACAACCAGGATGTAATTGGCTTTGACTTTGACGTGCCGAATGATGATATATTTTTTGAAGAACTCAAACCCGTGAGAATGGGGAAATGATAGGTGCAGGCATTATTATCGTAAGATTTTAACCTATAAGCTGCCCCGCAACCCATTGTGAACTTCTTACCGCACCTTCCATATAACCTGGAAAAGCAGCTGAAGTTTCGGTTCCTGAAATAAATAAGTTATTATTGAGATAAACTTCTCTAAATACTTCATTGCCATTATTTTGATGTGGAAAAAGAGGCTCTTTATAAGGTGCATAGGTCAGCGGTTCTTTTTGCCAGATCAATTCCTGATAGCCACGGTGTTCTCTTGCCTGAGGCCCATAATATTTTTCAAGCTGTTTTAAGATCAATTCGAGACGCTGTGCTTTTGTGATCGAAAAATAGGCGCCATTTAGAAATCCTTTTAAAGCGAATGTTGAATTCTCTGCATTGGAATGATCATACATTTCAGGAACAGGCCCCGGATTACTGAATATCGTACCGCTGAGACCCTTTTCTTTCCAAAACGGCTGGGAATAGCTTAGTCCTATTTTAATGGATTCCCCCATCCAGGTATGTGTCTTGTTTGCTATATCAGCTAAAGCCAAAGGCAAAGGCGGGCTAACCTTTATCGTGTTTTGAAATAAAAAAGGAGGAAGCGTGGATACTACTTTTTTTGCTTTATAGCTGCCTTGGTTGGTATGAACCAAAAGGGAATTCCCTTCCTCTTGCACACTGTCCACAATGCAGTCAAGCTGAAGATCTGCAGCACCAATAGCATTTTCCAGGGCCCGGATCAATGAAAATGTGCCTCCTTTGATGCGATAACTGGGTTCCTGATGCGCAGGTAAGGCTACCACCTGATGCGGACTTGTCGAAATGGGTTCATAAATGGCTGTTTTTCCAAGATCTTGTTCAAAGACCTCCAGGCCAAGTTCTTCTAATAATTTTTGAAGTTCAGTATGTTGAGGACTCAGCCATGTAGCACCCATTTCAATTGGGGTGTCCTTTTCAAAAGTGGTTTGTATTCTTCCCCCGATCCTGGACCTGCCTTCCAATAGCTTGATCGTATAATCTTGTTCTCTTAAGAGGTAGGCGAGGCACAAGCCACTAAGCCCGGCTCCTATAATGATGATATCAAATTCTGTAGGTCTCATAAAAATCAAATGTGCGCTGCAAAGATACGGTCAAAAACTTTTTCGTGCACTGGAATAGCAAATACGGCATTTAACAATAAATCAATGAATTGGCCGTTTTTAATTAAAATTTAAACGATTGGTTCGACCTTTGGCCTTTTCCCCTCGAAGCTTAAGGACCGAACCATGAGTTTAAATTTTTTTTGTTTCCCACCAATATTTTAGCATTACTATTGAAGCATTGCTAAAATTAGTTCCTGGTAAACTTGTCAAATACAGTTATTACCGGCAGTACATTACCGTCGTTTGTGAAAAAAGTCCTGGATGAAAAGCTCTTGTTGGGAGCAGCAGCTTCCCACCAGAATATTCCCTTTCCCTTGTTGTTCGGTATTTGCAGAATAATTCGGTTGACCTCCTCTAAAAATTCCTTTTGACCTTCAGGACTTTCCGGAAACGGTGCTTTTTTATTGATGTATTCCTGAGGCTTATAGTTATAAGCCACTTCAACCAAAACAACATCTTTCTTATAAGTTTCGGCTGTAAAATTCAAGCAGGCCCGCAGGTCTAATAAACTGCCATGCCACCAAGGGTAATAGGATTGCCCGATAACATCATATTGAATGTCATAGGAAGCAATTTTGTCATAAAAATATTTTGTAAAGTCCAGATCACCTCCTTTATCGATATGGATCATGAGCTGAGGGCAGGGGTTATTGCCACAGCTGGCATAAACACCGTTAATGCCGGCCTGTACCAATCCGGCAAAATTATCCCAATTCTCTGGTAATTTTCCGTTGGGCCATAACATGCCGTTACTGATCTCATTGCCCACTTGCACCATATCCGGAAAAACGCCTGCCTCACGAAATGCCATCATTGTATTGAGGGTATATTCAAATACGGCTTCTTCCAATTCCTGCTGAGATTTGCCTTCCCAGGCCTTTGGGATATACTGTTTGGCAGGATCAGCCCAGGTATCTGAATAATGATAGTCGAGTAAAAATCGAAAGCCTTGTTTTTTGGCTTCTTTTGCCATTTCAATGGTGTATTCAAGACTATTGGGCAAATCAGATGGCGTATGAAATAAACGTAACCGCACCCAATTATAACCATGCTCTTTAAAGACCTCATAGCCAGGTTTCGATTGACCATTTTCCTTAAATCTAAAGCCAGAGTCTTCAGCTTCTTTCATAAAAGATAAATCAGCTCCAATCATATAATCCTGGGCCTTTAGGGATAATGGAATGAAGAAAAGAAAACAAATTCCAATGAAGATGCTTTTTAGCTGAAGATACTTTTGTAAGGTTCTCATTATTTTCATGTTTATATTAAAATCATCTTTTGAACAGGTCCATTATCCTACCATATATTAAATGTACAAATTACTTTTATTAAAGCCAATAAATGATAAAATAATGTCATTAGATTCAAAAGTTACCTCCCAAATTGAATTGGCAGACCTGCAGATGATAAGCCGAGCACACCTTAGCTGGTGGCCTGTATCCTGTTTGACAAACTCAGTAATACGGGATGCAATTATGGGCTATATTGATAACAAGATACCAATAAGGAGCAATAGCATAAACAAAAGGAAAGAACCATAAAAAGCATAATACAAGGGGCCAGTTTTGCCATCTGTATCCTTAGAGATCTTTTTATATAGGGGCAGATAGCTGAATATTTTTCCCTTTATAAACATCCGGTTTGTAAAAAGACTTGCCTCTTCTCCTTTATCCTTTAGATAGGCAATGATGCGAATACTGATCCATAAATTGGCCCAGATCAGTACTAGTGTTGCAATTCCAATGATGATCATTGTCTTTGTCATTTGGCAAATATTACCTTAAAGATAGTTATTTGCCAATATGTGGAAAGCCTTTTTTGGATCAAAAGATAAAGATCGGGCGTTTTTTATTTCTCAGGAAACAATTGAATTATTTTAATTAACTTTAAATGATCAGCAAATCAAGTTTTATGCCCATCTATCAACTTCATATCAATGCCAAACAATACAAGGTAGATGTTTCTGAAAAAACACCTGTTCTTTGGGTCATTCGTGAGCATCTGGGGCTTACCGGCACCAAATACGGCTGCGGAATTGGCCAATGCGGTTCTTGTACCATTCATGTGGACGGGTTGGCAGTAAAGGCCTGTACGCTGCCCGTCGAGAATGTGGCCAAGGGTCAAAAGATCAAAACCATAGAAGGCCTTTCTGAAAACGCAGACCACCCCTTACAACTTTCCTGGATTGAAGCACAGGTTCCCCAATGCGGTTATTGCCAAAGCGGTCAAATCATGCAGGCTGCAACACTTTTGGCAGCGAAATCAAGTCCTACACACGAGGAGATCGTAAGCCATATGAATGGTAATATTTGCAGGTGCGGCACCTATATGCGTATTGTAAAGGCCATAAAAATGGCCTCTGAACAAATGAAATGACGGTAAGATCATAATTATTTAAACATATTTTAAAAATGGATAAAACCCCCAAAGAAAAACAAGGCATCAGCAGAAGGAAATTCCTGAAAAATGCTGGGGGTGTTACACTGTTTATAGGCGCCTCGGGCCTGCTTTCACAAGTAGTAGCCTGCAGGGATAAAAAGAAGGTCAAAGCCATTCTTAAAAAGCAACAACTCACCGCCTGGATAGAAATGGATACGGATGGAAACATGACCATCTACAATCCTGCGGCTGAAATGGGTCAGGGATCCATGACCTCGCTTCCTGTTATTTTCGCCGAAGAAATGGATGCGGATTGGTCTAAGGTTAAAGTTAAATTTTCACCACAAATAGCAGAAATTTATGGTTCCGAAGGTTGGGGCCCCAATAGAAAGATCATGCTTTCGGCAGGGAGCAGGGTCACGCAGGGCTACTATAACATGCTGAGAAAAGCGGGAGCTCAAACCCGTTATTTGTTCCTGCTGGCCGCTGCGGAAAAGTGGCAGCTACCCATAGAAGAATTGAGTACAATTCCTGGCATGGTCATGCATCTGGGAAGTGGTAAAAAAATTGCCTATGCTGCACTTGTCAACGATTTGGTGATCCCCGATACATTGCCCGACATAAGTGAATCTCAATTGAAGGATCCCAAAGATTTCAGGTTGATCGGTACCGTTATTCCCCGAACCGATATCCCTGAAAAAGTGGATGGTTCGGCTAAATTTGCCGGAGATATGCAAGTACCCGGCATGGTATATGGCGTCATTGAAAGGGGGCGTATTCATGGAGCGCATCCCGAATTGCAAAATGAAAAAGCGGTTCTGGAAATGCCTGGTGTTATCAAGGTAGTTCCTTTGGACCATGGAATTGGTATTATAGCACATAGCATTGAGCAGGCGCTGACTGCTAAAGGGCTATTACAGATCAATTGGTCAAATCCAAAAGCCAGTGGTTTTGATTCTCAGGAAATTTACGGGAATTACAGGAATATTGCTACAAAAGGGGCAGTCGGAAACATAGTTACAGACAAAGGAGATGTGAAGCTGGCTTTTAAAAATGCTGTAAAAACATACGAAAGTGACTACCTAAATGACTATGTGTATCATGCTCAAATGGAACCACTTAATGCCATTGTTCAAATTGCTGAAGATAAAAATTCAGCTGAGGTATGGGTAGGTACACAACAAGGTTTTGATTCAAAATTAGGTGTTCCTGATTTGCTGAACCTTCCACCTGAAAATATCAAGATCAATATGTGTTATTTGGGGGGTGGCTTTGGCAGAAGGAGCATGACCGATTTTGTGCTTGAATGTACCCTTTTGGCGAAGGAGATGATCCCAAAACCTGTTAAATTACTATGGACAAGGCAAGATGATTTGACCTATGGCGCCTACAGGCCGATTTCATTGCAACGCTTAAAGGCAGGTGTTGACGCCAGTGGCAAATTGACCGGTTTCTCTCATGTGATCGTTGGTAATGGGGATAACCTTCTTGCCAGCGGCATTAAAAATGAATACTACGATATCGATAACCAATGGGCAGAATTGAGGATCCAGCCTAATGAAACACGCTTAAAACATTGGCGCGCCGTTGGACACGGCCCCAACAAGTTCGCAATTGAGTCAATGATCGATGAAATTGCCAAAGATCAAAATGCAGACCCTGTCGCCTTTAGAAAACAATTGATGCAAAAATCACCCAGGGCCTTGGCCACCTTGGAAAAGGCAGCTTTGATGGCAAATTGGGGAGCTCCTCTTCAAGAGGGAAGGGCCAAAGGAGTAGCATTCCTGGAAAGAAGCGGCACCTTAAGCACTGGAATTTGCGAAATCTCATTAAACCATGAAAGCGGCAAGATCAAGGTGCATCATTTTTGGTCTGCCAGCGATGCCGGGGTTATTATACAACCTGATAATGTTAAGGCCCAAATGGAAGGTGGCATCATCATGGGAATGAGCAGTACTTTATTGGAACGCATTTCAATTGTTGACGGCGTTGTGCAAGAATCAAATTTCAACGACTATAGATTACTGAGAATGGAAGATATGCCCGAAAGCATAGAGACGGCTTTAATTGATTCTTCCAATCCGCCTAAAGGAGTTGGGGAGTCGGGTACACCATTGGTAGCCTGTGCCATTGCCAATGCTTTTCTGGCCCTTACCGGAAAGTCTTTACGGCACCTGCCATTCACACCCGAAAAAGTATTGGGTGTTTTAAAATCTTAAGACTACTTTGGCTTATTGGGCTGTAACGATCCAGGTCTGCTCCCAGCGTGCCATCATATAATTAACCTTAAAAGTATATGTTCCCGGCTCAGTTGGAGTAAAACTGTAATCGGCTGTTTCCCCAACAAATAATCTGGGGGTAACCTCAACCTCAACCTGCTGTGGCAAAGGAAAATCTGCTCCGTCCTTCGCGATAGCTTTAATAGGGATGATCTTCTCATCTTTGGTCATTCTAACCCAACCGTTTCCGGCAGGTGCAATATTGATAAGCCGAAGCCTGTGCGTTTCGCCAATTTTTGCTTGCTGATCGGGAACCACTTCCCATCCGTTAAGGTCCAGGTCTTCCGGCTTTCCGGGAAAGCTGGTTTTCCACCCCATCATATAAACATGGTCTAAATCAGGATGGTATACTTCGTTTTCACCAATGACGATCATCGGGCCATACAGCCCCTTTGTAAGTTGCTTGATATCATCCAGGTGGCTATGGTATACAAAAGTACCAGGCCGCATGGTAGATAACTTATAGGTAAAGGAATCACCTGGTTCTATAGCAGGAGAACTGCGTCCCTCAGAAGAACTCCAGTAGGGAACCCCATCTGCCCAGCTATCTATTTCAAGCCCGTGCCAATGTACCGAAGTGGGTTCATCCGTTCTATTCTTGACCGTTACATTGGTGGTTTGATATTGTTTCATGATCAAAGGGTCACCGGGCGTAAAGGTTTTCTTCGAATTTTGACCAGAAAATTTATAAGTACTATACTGATCATTTGATTTGATGGCATATAAATCGAGGTTCTTTGGGGGGCCCTTTGAAATAAGGTCAGAGGCACCTTCCTTTACTTTGATCCCAAGTACCAGACCGGCCATATGCTGATGGGCGCCTTCAGGGTCAAGTTTATCGGCGTTAGGCAAACGGATTTCAGCAGACACATGAAAAGATAAATGGCAATGAAATAACCAGTTCCCGGGCCGCATCACTTCCCACTGCATTTGCATGGTAGTTCTTCCCCTCATGCTTTCTGTGACGACCTTAGGCACCTGTTCTTTGTCTAAAAAACTTGTTTTTTGAAAGTTTCCCCGCTCCAAAACATCAAAATAAAAACCATGTAAATGCATGGGATGGTTCCTTCCGGAAGCATTCACTAGCCTCCATCGCAGGATATCGCCAACTTCAGGCTCTATTCTTTCGGTAAAAGGCCATGAACGGCCGTTAATGGTCAAGGCTTCCAACCATAAATTTTCACCATCTTTTTGCTTGTGCTTTTTACTGAAAGCATTGATCACAAAGACCCTGTCTTCAGGAGAACCTTCTTTGGGATCTACAATAAATGCACCGGCAAGATGCTCTGACTCTTCCCCAAAACGCTCTTTTTTATTTCCCTTTCCTAATTGAACCCAATACATATAAGTTCCCGGTTCTCCTGCTTCAAAACTCACTTTTCCAGTTTC
>JBFFLO010000113.1:0-7775 GCA_041554895.1 Lutimonas sp.
ACGACCCCTGGTTTTTGAATGGAAATATGTCCTTCAGGACTTCCACATCCGCAAGTGCCACACATAGAAATTAGATTTTGAATTATTCAAAGATAGGAGTTTCATAAGTTTAAGCATATGATTTTCATCAGGTTTACGCTATTGCAGTACACAAGGTTTTTCACTCGCCATGATGAGGTTAATGTTTTTTGCAAGAAAATCTTTGGCCTTAAGCAAATTTGACCTACCTACTTGGCTGGGTTGAAGAGACAGACCCCATTTTTTTCCTTCAATCCCCAATATAAAAGTAGCAGGCTCTGTCTTGTACAATTGGTGTTCCAGCCAAAGTATTGTCTCAGGCTCAAGTATATGCGAAGTGAGTCCGATCCCATTATTGGGATAACACGGTTTGAAAAAGAAGCCATTTTTGGTCTCTTCTTTGGTGGCATCGACAAAAATAACAGTACCATAATGAGAAAGCAGCTCAGCATCTTCAATGTGTAATTGGTATCTATAAAGTAATTCCGCATTAAGGAATTTCTTCTTTATAGCGTCAAGCATTAACCAGCCCAGGCCGTCGTCACTGCGACCTGAATTACCGATTCCAATGATCAGAATATCTTTAGCTTCTTCGTTTGACATCAGTTAAATTTCCAAAATGATCGTATAATGAAATTTCTAAGGGCATTTGGCCCATGGCATGTGTGGCGCAGCTGAGGCAAGGATCGTAAGCTCTGATGGCAACTTCAACCTGATTCAACATTCCTTCGCTCACTTTTTGTTTACCGTCAATGACATTATTAGCGACCCATTTAACAGCCTGATTCATGGCTTCGTTATTATGTGTTGTAGAAACAATAAGGTTACATCGGGTAATGCGATCCTTTTCGTCAACCTGATAATGATGGATCAAGGTTCCTCGGGGAGCCTCGATAATACCGATACCTTCATTTCTTCTTTCGCCTCTTCTAAGCAGGTCATTACTTAAAATATCGTCATCTTCCAGGAGCTCTTTCATCAGTTCGGCACAATGAAGAAGTTCGATCAATCTTGCCCAATGGGAGTACATGGAAGCATTATTGGTTTTCCTTCGGGTAGCATTCAAGAACGACAATCTTTCAAATGCTGCAAGGGGAGTTGAAATTCCTTCACAAACATTCATCCTTGCCAATGGACCGACCCGGTTCCAACCTTTTTCTCGACCAAGATGTCTTAAATAGGGAAACTTTAGATACGACCATTTTTCAACCCCCTCGTAAAAGTGATTTTGATACGCATCAGATGGAATGTCATTTAAGGTAATGTTGCCTGAGTCATCAATTGCTCTCAGGTAACCATCGTATAATTCCAGGTCACCTGTTTTTTTATTGACCAAACCCAAATGACCAGAAGGGAAAAAGGCGAATTGATTAAACCAATCTTCATTTTTTGAATGGTATACCTTAATGAATTCGATTATTTCTTTTGACCATTCGATCATGGCATCAATTGATGGTATTTCTTTTCCATTTAGAAAATAATCCCGTTCCTGTGGGCTTATTTTTTTATGCACACCTCCCGGAGTTGCTGAAATCCCATGAATCCTTTTACCTGCGACCATTTTGATGATTTCCTGACCAAATTTCCGCATCAGGATACCTTTTTTTGCAAGCTCCGGATATTCCATAGCTACTCCGACAACATTTCTTTTGTCAGGACTTGTATCGGCGCCAAATAGAAGGTCAGGGGATGCCAGGTAAAAGAAATGAAGGGCATGAGATTGAAAAATTTGACCATAATGAAGCAGCTTTCGAATTTTTTGCGCTGTAATAGACAAGTCTTCAGGTTCTAATCCTACAATTTGATCAATGGCTTTCGCTGCCGCTAAATGATGACTTACAGGACAAATACCACACAATCTCTGTACCATAACTGGTGCTTCCCAATAAGGATGCCCTTGAATGAATTTCTCAAATCCTCTAAATTCAACGATATGAAAAAAGGAATCTTTTACTTTATTATTTTCATCAAGGTGAATAGTAACCTTTCCGTGTCCTTCTACTCTTGTAACAGGATCTATGACTATTTTTTGACTCATATTAACCTATTTAATCATATTTAAATTCTTCATGCATTACCGGAAATTCCTTTCCAAGCAGGATGCTTTTTACAACTTTCCAGATGTGGTTGGCATTTGGAGGACATCCTGGGATGAAGTGATCAATTTTGACGACTTCATTACATGGATAAACATTGTTTAGAAGCTTTGGAATATCTTCATGATTTGGAATGGTGTTGGCTCCAATTTCACTGGTTATTCCATGGATATAGGCTTCTTCAAGACAGTCTTTTAGAGAGAAAAAATTTCTCATGGCAGGAATTCCACCCATTATGGAGCATTCGCCAAATGCGATTAGGATATCACATTTCTTTCTAAATTCTTTGAGTATTTCTACATTTTCAGAATTTGAAATTCCCCCTTCGATCAATCCAATATGGCAACGTTTACTGAATTTTTTAATATCGGTGAGCGGTGATTTATTGAATTCAACAATCTCTAACAAATCGATGATTTCTTCATCGATATCAAGAAGTGACATATGACATCCAAAACAACCAGCCAGCGAAGTAGTTGCGACTATAAATTTTTCATCTTCATAATTATAGGCACATAATTCTCCAGGGGATGTTTGTTTTGTTTTCCCTAAGATATCATATTTCCGATCTCCAAAAGGTTGCTTATAGATCATGCCCTTCACCAGAATAGCGCCAACCGGGCACAAATTCATGGCATGCAATGCTTCAGCCTCACTGAGTTTTTCTTCTTGCTCATAATCAATATGAACCCTGGTTTTAACTCCTCGATTGACAAAGGAAAAAACATCCATGCTATCAGCAGTTTGGATTTCCTCTACACAACGCTTACAAAGGATACACCTGTTTGCATCCATGATCATCCTTTTCGGATTAAAATCGATGTATTTGTTACTGAATACATGTGGAAATCGTGAAAAGGTAATTCCCATATCATAAGCAAGATTTTGCAGATCACAATTGCCACTTTTTTCACAAGATGGACAAAAATGGTTGCCTTCTGCGAATAACATTTCAATAATAGCCTTACGTGTATCAATTAATTCGGGAGTGTTGATCTCTACCCTCATGCCCTCTTTCACCTTAGTAGTGCAACTTGTCGTAAACTTTCCATTGACCATTACGGTACATATTCTGCAAGTACCCAAAGAAGGTTCGATTTCTCTGAAATGACAAAGTGTAGGAATATAGATTCCATTTTCCTTTGCCGCATCTACTAGTTTTTTGTTTTCCAATACCTGGTAATCATTACCATCGATATTAATATGTATCTTCTTATCCATGGACTTTTTCAATTTCATTGATAATGGTATTGTATTCTTCGGTCACTTTCTCAAGATCAAATGATTTGTTAAAGTCGCTTTTGGCCAGAATACATTTGTTAAACTCTTGAGGAAACTTCAGCATAGCTGTGAGCAAATAGTTCGTGGAGGTTTTTCCTAGTCCACATCGGCTGGATTGTTTAATTATGATGCTCCATTTTTCAAGATCTTCCAAATCAGAATTTTCGGCATGGCAAAGCATGATCTTTTTTAGTTTTTTAGTGAGGAGAAAGTTACCTGTTCTGCAAGGGGAGCAGATACCGCAAGATTCTGAAACAAAAAAATCGGTGATGTTTTCGAAAATTGACATCAAATCTCTTTGATCATTGAAAACCATAAAAGAACCACCACTTCTGAGCCCAATGGCACTCATTTTTCGAGCGTATTCTATCGGGTCTTCCCATTTGAATTGTACATGTTCAGCCAATAAATTTTCTCCAGAAATTTCCCTGTCAAAATCAGCTTCAGAAAGACATTCTCCGGCATAACCGTTGAATAAAACCATATAAGGATTTTCTGCTTCAATTAGCTTTAGAAAATGCTTGAGTTTCATGCCCCATTCAATCTCATAAATACCTGGTTTTTTACAGTCACCAGATACACTTAGTAATTTGGTTCCTTTGGTAGCTTCAGTTCCGATCTTTAAATACTTGTCAAGTGACATGTTGAGGATCCTGGGCACAGCGCAAAGGGTTTCAACATTATTAATAATAGTAGGTTTGCCGAATAGTCCTTTTTCTACCGGGAAATATTCCTTGGTAGAAGGTTCGCCGCGTTTCCCTTCCATGGAGCTGATTAAAGCGGTTTCTTCCCCACATACATAGGCTCCTGCACCCATGTGAATATGAATATCAAATTCAAATCCGGGAATACCCAAAATATTTTTCCCTAGTAGTCCTTTCGTTTTGAAAGCCTGAATTTCTTTCTCTATTTTTTCTCTTAGATAAAAATATTCAGCGCGCAGATAAACATAACCAATAGTTGCGCCAACCGCATATCCTGCTATCGACATTCCTTCCAACATCAGACCAGGATATTTATTCATAAGAACCCTGTCCTTAAAGGTTCCTGGCTCCCCTTCATCAGCATTGCAAATGATATATTTTTGGTCAGATATATTGTTTTTGCAAAATTCCCATTTCATCCCGGTAGGGAAAAAGGCACCGCCTCGACCCGATAATTTCGACTTTTTCACAAGTTCGATAAGCTGAACTTGTGTTAGTTTCTTCAATTTTTTTAATGCGGCACCAGGGGTATATGGCTTAAAAAAAATCGTTTTATCTGCAGTTGGGGTATACTGAATGTTATTTTTTGGGATACTGCCCAGACTTTCGGGTGTCGCCCCTTTTTTTAACTGACCAATAATATTTTTCACCTTTAGTGGTGTAAGATCAGTAAAGGCCTGAAAATTGATCAGTGCAGAAGTTTCCTGATCGCTTAAGCCAATACATGAAGTCTCAAACAATCCGAATAACTTATCATCAGTAGTTTCTCCAACTGAAATTCCCAGTTCCTTTTCAAAGGCTCTTTTAACTGCAGCAAAATTGCGTTGTTTGGAAATGATGCTATTATTCAGATAAATTGTATAGTTACCAGCGTGTGAACGATGATAAAAGTGATAGAACGTAATGATGCCTTCCAGTTCGGTTCTGGAAATATTAAATTCATTGGCAATTTTTGTCATATCATCAGAAGCGATGTACCGTCTTTTTTTTTGAATATCCCACAGAATATCCATCAAAGAGGATTTTGGCGGGGGGGTCTTTAGAGCAGCCATAATCATTAGAAAGTAAGGGTAAAATGTACTAAATCTTGGAAAAAGAATTCATGACAAATGTCACTGTTTTAAGGATTTTAAAAATAATTATGATGAAAATATCAGTTAGATAAAAACCTTTTATTAAAAGGTACTAAGTCACTTCAAGTGCTTTGACTCTAAGCTCCTTGCCTTGAATAATTCCTTTTAAATAGTTTTGACAATGTGGACAAGGATCATAAACATGCTCCAAAGAGAAAATATGGTCACATTCCATACATTGTCCTTTACCTTCGATCAGGTCGATTTTTCTAATAGCATTCTCCAAGATGGTATTCTTTACAGCACCCGGCCATACAAAATCCAGTGCTTCAAGTTCTATACCTGCTAAACTGCCTATTTCCAACTCAATGAGGTCCACTCTTTTCGCACCAGCTTTTTCGGCCTCTTTTTCAGCGATTTTTAGTATTCCCATAACAATGGATAACTCATGCATTGCAAGACATATTTTCTGGATTAACTGATAAAGGTAACAGAAATATTCTTAAAAAACATGATAATAGTCATAGTATCAGATATTTATATCTCATAGATTTATCCGTGATTTTTCTTTTTACCAATGCATTACTATTAAAACTACCGATATGGCTACAAAAGATGGGGTTAGAGAAACCTATTATGAAAGTGCAATACGAAAGGGTTATAACAGGCGCGATTTTATGAAATTCGCCGCATTTATTTCAGCTTATATGGGGCTGGAGAACTCCCTTATCGGGCAGGTTGCCAATTCCCTGGAAACCAAATACAGGCTTCCAATCATTTGGGAGCATTATCAGGAATGTACTTGTTGCAGTGAATCGTTTATTCGGTCCGATCATCCTATGGTTGCCGATATTATACTTGATAATGTCTCTTTGGATTATACCGAAACCCTAATGGCTGCATCGGGACATCAGGCAGAAGCGGCGAAACACGATACCATGAAAAAATACCACGGGGAATATATTTTATGTGTTGAGGGATCGGTTCCAATGGGCGCCAATGGGGTATATTGCACCATTGCAGGAAAAACGGCTCTTGAACATTTAAAGGAAGCGGCAGCAGGAGCAAAGGCGATCATTGCCTGGGGTAGCTGTGCTACGAACGGATGTGTTCAAGGAGCCAAACCAAACCCTACCGGAGCCACTCCAATTCATAAGATCATAAAGAATAAACCTATTATTCAGATGCCAGGCTGCCCGCCAATCGGAGAAGCCATGGCGGCATTGATCGTACACTATGTAACTTTTGAAAGATTACCCGAGCTCGACAGATCTGGGCGGCCTAAGGCCTTTTATGGAAAACGGGTGCACGATACCTGTTACCGAAGACCTTACTTTGATGCGGGTCTTTTTGCAGAATCTTTTGACGATGTCAATGCCAAGGAAGGGTATTGTTTATATAAACTAGGGTGTAGAGGACCTTCTACCTATAATGCATGTGCGAGCATGAAGTGGAATAACGGCACCAGTTTCCCCATTGAATCAGGGCACGGATGCATAGGATGTAGCGAGGCTAATTTCTGGGATAATGGACCATTTTATAAGCGAATGACCAATGTGCCAGGTTTTGGTATAGAGAGCTCCGCAGATAAAGTTGGTATGATTGCTACAGGAGCCGTTGCAGCGGGTCTGACAGCACACTCTATTGTTGCGAATATTTCTAAATATAAGGAGCTCAAAGGACGCTACACAAGAGGTAAAATCAACGAAGACAAACTGAAAAAGAACGAAGAAAATTAAACGATCATGGCAAACAGAATAGTTGTGGATCCAATTACCAGGATCGAAGGACATTTAAGAATAGAAGCTGAAATCAAAGACGGAAAAATAGTAGACGCTTTTAGTTCCAGTACCATGGTGCGTGGTCTGGAAAATATCGTCAAAGGAAGAGACCCAAGAGATGTATGGGCCTTTGTTCAAAGAACCTGTGGTGTTTGTACAACTGTCCATGCCATCAGTTCGGTCAGGGCTGTGGAAGATGCCTTGGGTATCGCCATTCCTCCAAATGCGGAAATGGTGCGGAATATCATGGAAGGTGCCTTGTATATGCATGATCATGCAGTCCATTTTTACCATCTTCACGCGCTTGACTGGGTAGATGTGGTCAATGCACTGAGTGCTGATCCGGTTGAAACTTCCAAAATTGCCCAAAGTATTTCAAACTGGCCTAAAAGTTCACCGGGATATTTTAGTGATATCCAAAAACGGATCCAAAAATTTGTTGAAAGTGGCCAGCTGGGGATTTTTGCCAATGGCTATTGGGGACACCCTCAAATGAAATTGCCTGCTGCGGTCAATCTATTGGGAGTAGCACATTATCTGGAAGCATTGGAATGGCAAAAGGAAATTGTTAAAGTCCACACTATTCTGGGCGGTAAAAATCCTCACCCAAATTATCTTGTTGGGGGGATGGCCTGTGCAATTAATGAAAACAGCACCGGTGGTTTGAATGCAGAGCGTTTGGCCCATGTTGGTAAATTATTGAAACAAGGAAAGGATTTTATTGACCAGGTCTATATTCCTGATCTTTTAGCGATAGCTTCATTCTACAAAGATTGGGGCGCAATTGGCAGGGGAGTTGGAAACTACATGTCATACGGAGAT
>JBFFLO010000114.1:0-7760 GCA_041554895.1 Lutimonas sp.
AGGTGAATTTATGATGTCAGATGATCGCTCAGTTTTAATAGCATCCGGATTGGCTGAGTTTTTAAAGTTAAAAGTGAACGACACGATGGTTTTGTTTTCTTCCGGATACCATGGAGCAACTGCTGCTGCCTTATATCCCATAAAGGGCATTTTAAAGCTTCCAACGCCAGAAATGGATAGAGGCACTGTGTACATGCCCCTTGCAGAAGCTCAGAATTTTTTTTCGACAGGAAACCAGTTAACCGCTTTGGTTTTTGATTTAAATGACATCAAAGATGTAGAGGCTGTCGAGAAGCTTATTACTTCAAGCATTGACCTTGACAAATATGAAGTGATGGACTGGACAGTCATGAATAAGGAGCTTTTGCAAATGATCGAAACAGATAATGCAGGCGGGGTCATCATGATTGCAATACTCTATCTGGTCATTGCTTTTGGAATTTTTGGAACCGTTCTCATGATGACAAATGAAAGAATAAGGGAGTTTTCTGTAATGATCTCCCTAGGGATGCAAAAGAGCAAATTGGCTTTGGTGATTATTGTTGAACTTGTTTTTCTTACATCGATTGCAGTTTTTGCAGGTATAGCGATCAGTTTACCCGTGATGTTCTATTTTTATTATAATCCAATCGAATTTACGGGTGATGCCGTGGAAGCGATGAAAGATTTCAATTTTGAGCCTGTGATGCCCATGAGCATGGATATTCACATATTTGTTTTTCAAGGAATAGCCATATCCATTTTAATGTTGATCGCAATGTCGTACCCAACCATAAAAATAATGACCTTACAAGTTGCTGAAGGATTAAGATCTTAAAACCATGATGTTAATAAAAATAGCCTGGAGGAATATTTGGAGAAGCAGGATGAGAAGTGCAGTCGTCATTTTTGCCATTGCATCCGGCCTGGTCGGGGGTTTGTTTTCTTCTGCATGGATGAATGGAATGGCGGTTCAAAGAGTGCAAAGTACTTTTGACTTGGAAACGGCTCATATTCAGTTACATCATCCTGAATTTTCTGATAATTTTGACATCAAGAAAACCATTAAATCAACTAACAACAAGGTAGATGAAATTGCTAAAACAGCAGGCGTAAAGGCTGTGACCAGCAGGTTTAAAACTTCAGCCATGGCAGCTACAGCCAATAAAAACATGGGGGTAACGCTTGTTGGTATAAGAACAGAAGGCGAAAAGGAAGTTTTTGAATTATATAAAAAAATTGATTCGTCTTCTGGTAATTTTTTCGCGACGGCCAAAAAAAACAGCATTTTGATTTCAAAGGCTTTGGCTAAAGAACTGAAGGTTAAGCTAAAATCAAAAATAGTACTGACCATGCAAGACTTTAACGGAGAGATTACCGGTGCCGCTTTTCAGGTCGTCGGTATTTTTAAAACGGACAACAGCACCTGGGATAAAATGCATGTGTTTGTGCAGGCAGATGATTTTGCTGAGATACTTGAAATTCCAGATGATCAATCCCATGAAATAGATATCCTATTGGAGGATTATACACAGGCTTCAATCATATCAGATCAAATGAAAAAAAAATATGGTGATCTGCTCAGTGAAGACTGGTCCGAAATACAGCCTTACATCAGCTTTCTTACTGAGTATATGGATATCATGATGGGAGTGTTTATGCTGATTATTATGAGCGCCCTGGGGTTTGGAATTGTAAATACCATGCTTATGGTCATTTTAGAAAGGACCAGGGAGCTTGGCATGTTAATGGCCATTGGAATGACAAAACGAAGGGTTTTTATGATGATCATGTTAGAAACTCTTTTTCTGGCTCTGGTTGGGGCCATAATCGGGGAAGCATTAAGCATGTTGCTGATCCATTATTATGGAAATGCAGGGATCGATATTTCCTCCATGGCTGAAGGAATGGAATCTGTAGGGTATAGTGCCATCACTTTTCCTGTCCTCGAAGGCTACAGGTATATTCAAATTACCGTGATGGTTATTGTCATAGGAATACTGGCCTCGATCTATCCGGCAGTTAAAGGTTTAAGGTTGGATCCTGCGGAAGCCATCCGAACAATTTGAAGGGTAATGATCATTTTAGAAATATTGCATTAATGGTATAATATGAGCGTAATCAAAATAGAGAATCTCACCAAGACTTATCATGAAACAGAAGTTCCTGTTCATGCGGTCAATGGTATTAATTTAGAGTTTGAGCAAGGAGAGTTCGTAGCCATCGTTGGTCCCTCGGGATGCGGAAAAACCACCTTAATGAATATGATTGGTGGTTTGGAAAAACCAACATCAGGCAGTGTTATTGTGAATGGCAGGGATATGTCTGAGCTTTCTTCCAATGCCTTGATCGATTTTAGATTAAAAAATATAGGGTTTGTGTTTCAGGCATATAACCTGATACCTGTTCTAAAGGCCAGGGAAAATGTCGAATTTATCATGCAATTGCAAAATTGGGATAAGAAAGAAATGGAAGAGCGCTCAACATCTCTTTTAAAATCTGTCGGCTTGGGTGATAAGATAAACAGCAGGCCCAATCAAATGTCTGGGGGCGAACAACAAAGAGTGGCGGTTGCCAGAGCTTTGGCCTCCAAGCCGCAGTTTATTTTAGCAGACGAACCAACTGCCAACCTTGATTCTCACGCTACGACTCAGTTGCTGGATATCATGAAAAAACTGAACGAAGAGGAAAATATGACCTTTATTTTCGCGACCCATGATAAACGTGTGATGGATAAGGCACTGCGAGTCATTACCATCGAAGACGGAAAAGTAATTTCGGATATAAAAAAATAATTGATCATGCCCAAGTCTGTAGAATTGACAAATTAAACAAATGTTCAAAGGCTCATTCGCTATATGGATTTTCATCCTCTTGTCATCATCGACATATGGGCAGGATAACTGGATGCTAAAAGGATACTTAAAAGGCCTGGTGTCGGCGCAAACAACTGATGAAGCTGAGTGGTTGATGGAAGGTACCATTCACAATCGCCTGGATTTTAACTGGTATATGAGTGATCATTTTACGCTGACCACAGGATTGAGAAATAGAATAATTGGAGGGAATACCGTATCTCGGATACCGGATTATAGCCAATACATTGGGAGAGACCATGGTTACTTTGATTTATCATGGGTATGGGCCGACCAAAGTGATTGGATCGGAATATCACAACTTGACCGGTTGATGCTCGATTATACTACAGGAAATCTTCAGATTACAGTAGGGCGCCAAAGAATTAATTGGGGGCAAACTTTCATTTGGAACCCCAATGATCTTTTTAACACCTATTCCTATTTTGATTTTGATTATGAAGAAAAACCAGGTGCTGATGCAGTAAGGGTTCAATATTACCTCGGAGAATCAAGTAAAATCGAATGGTCAACATCTGTTGATACAGATAACAGGATCACTTCTTCGTTTTTATACCGTTTTAATACAAAAGGGTATGACATACAGTTTTTAGGAGGGGTATATACTGAAACTGATTATATCGTTGGAGGGGGTTTTTCAGGGAGCATAGCGGGTGGAGGCTTTAGTGGAGAATTTACCTATTTTCACCCCATGGAAGACAAGGATCAATCAGGTAGCGCCACAGCTACCCTTCACTATGATTACACGTTTAACAACTCCTTGAACCTGCAGTTTGAGACCCTTTATAACGGATTTGGAGCAGATGATATGTCGGGCGGACTGGAGGATGTTATTTTTCAGGATCTGAATCCCAAAAATTTATTTCCTACCAGATTGGCTTTTTTCGCAAGTGGGGGATATGATCTTACTCCGCTTTGGAGACTTATGCTGGCAGGGATGTATGGTCCGGCAGGAAATTTTATGTATGTGGGTCCGACAATCAATTATATCATGTCAAATAACATGGAATTGGCTGGATTTGGCCAATATTATGATATGGACGAAATTCAGGATAGCATGGGAAATCTTTTGGTAAACAGCGGGTTTGCTGTTTTTATAAGATATAAATGGTCTTTTTGAGTATTCTTTTTCGAACCTTTTGAGCACTTTTTAGTTTCAATTTTGGAGATATTTGCTAGCTGCAGAAGGTGTTATAATTAGTCTTATCTTTGCAAAATGCAAAAAACGCCTCAATTATCAGATTGGTTACCTACTACTCGCAGAGAGATGAAGATCAGAGGGTGGGAAGACCTGGATGTCATTATTTTTAGCGGTGACGCTTATGTGGATCATGCGGCTTTCGGGCCCGCCGCTTTAGGACGTATTCTAGAAAGTTACGGCCTCCGTGTAGCCATCGTGCCCCAGCCGAATGTCAATGATAATTTGCAGGATTTTGAAAAGCTAGGTACCCCAAATTTGTTTTTTGCCGTAACATCCGGAGCCATGGATTCCATGGTCAGCAACTATACGGCCAATAAAAGAAGAAGAGAGAAAGATGCATATACCCCGAACGGTGATAAGGGGTTCAGGCCAGATTATGCGACAACGGTATACAGCAAGATTCTTAAGGAAAAGTTTCCGGATGTTCCTGTGGTCATAGGAGGGATTGAAGCTTCTCTTCGCCGTGTAACACATTATGATTATTGGAGCGATTCTTTAAAACCAAATATCCTGGTTGACTCCAAGGCAGATTTGTTGGTATATGGAATGGGAGAGCAGCCATTAAGGGAATTAATAGCTCTTTTGAAAAAGGGCGTTCCGTTTTCGGCTATAAAAACGATCAAGCAGACTGCTTTTTTACTTGATGAAGATGAAAATTTGCCTAAAAACAAACAATGGGAGGATAAGGAAATTAGCTCTCATGAAGCATGTTTAAAGGATAAAAAAACCTTCGCTGCTAATTTTAAAACCATAGAACAGGAATCTAATAAGATTCATGGCAGGAGAATCCTTCAGAAAGTTGGCCGCAAAACCTTAGTGATTAACCCTGTTTTTCCAACAATGACCGAAAAGGAGATCGATGCATCCTATGACCTCCCT
Organism: Lutimonas sp.; assembly: GCA_041554895.1. Taxonomy (GTDB): domain Bacteria; phylum Bacteroidota; class Bacteroidia; order Flavobacteriales; family Flavobacteriaceae; genus Lutimonas. Next base: position 4,936 of record JBFFLO010000114.1, read on the forward strand.
TTTACCAGGTTGCCTCATCCAAAGTATGACAAAAGAGGTCCGATCCCGGCCTATGAGATGATCAAGTTTTCGATCAATACACACCGAGGATGTTTTGGAGGATGTAGTTTTTGCACCATATCGGCACATCAGGGGAAATTTATTGCCAGCAGGAGCCAGGAATCGGTTTTGAAAGAGGTTCAGGCCGTCACTGAAATGCCTGATTTTAAAGGCTATTTATCAGATGTAGGAGGGCCCTCAGCAAACATGTACCAGATGAAAGGGAAAGTACAGAGCATTTGTGACAGCTGCGTTGCACCATCTTGTATTTCGCCTGTAATATGCCATAACCTGGATACGTCGCATAAACCCATGACAGAGCTTTATCAGGCAATTGATAAGAATCCAAAAATTAAAAAATCTTTTATTGGCAGTGGTATCAGGTATGATATGCTGGTACCTGAATTCAATAAGAACGCCGATCCAAAAGAATTGAATGATTATACTGAAGAAGTGCTTACCAATCACGTTTCCGGAAGGCTTAAAGTTGCTCCTGAACATACATCTGATCCGGTGTTAAAATTGATGAGGAAGCCTTCGTTCTCTTACTTTCATGAGTTTAAGAAAACTTTTGACAAGATCAATCTAAGAAAAAAATTGAACCTTCAACTCATACCTTATTTTATTTCAAACCATCCTGAAAGCAGGCTGGAGGATATGGCGAATTTGGCGGCTGAAACCAAAGATATGGGATTTCAACTTGAACAAGTTCAGGGGTTTACACCGACACCAATGACTGTTGCTACGGTCATTTACTATAGTGGCTATCATCCCTACACGTTAAAAAAGGCATATGTTCCCAAATCAAAAAAGGATAAGGACGAACAACACCGATTCTTTTTCTGGTATAAAAAGGAGAATCAGAATTGGATCAGGAATACACTTGAAAAGGTAGGAAGGAACGATTTGATGTCAAGGTTATTGCCCGCGGAAAGCAAGAAAAAATTCAAGCCGGTCCAAAAAAAGAACAAGGCAAATGGCAATGACAGTGCCTATACAAGTGTATTAAAACACAAAAGAAAAACACAAGGTTAATTCTTTGGCCAAGCCTTGATGGATCCATGAGGCATATTTTTAAATCGTTATAAATCAAGTTCGATTCCTCTGTATATTAAGTTTATATTATTAATTTTGCGCTTATTAATAAGATGATCCATGAAAAAAATAGCTATTTTATTTCTGTTTATTTCCCTTTTTGCTCAATCGCAAAATAAGGTAAAAGTTGATCTTAGCAACCCAAAAGCGACCTTGTATACGCACATTTATTTTTTAATGCCTGAAAACTATGATGTCGATAAATCTGCGGCAACAATAAAGGGTCTATCAAATCAAGAAGCAACGGTCGCTGCTAAAAAGATAAAGGAAATTTTTGATGGAAATGGCCTGATCATTGATTTTACAAAAGTTCCTGTTGATCCAAATTATAAGGATTCCCTTAACATCGGAACAAGTACTTTAGAGTATGCCAAACATCGATATGCACCTTTTCCCATTAGACTTCCGGAAGTATATATTGAAAAATCAGGACAGAACTGGTATTACTCAGAAGAGACCATGAACAACCTCGATAGGATTTACAAGAAGACCTTTCCTTTGGAATTTTCCTGGTTCAATGAGCGCTTCCCAAATTTTTTTAACGCATCTGTAAAAGGAATCCTAATATGGAAGCCAGTATCGGCTTTGATTATACTCGTTATTTGCATCATTCTGTTTTTTATTCTGGAGCCTGTCATGTTTTTTGTTCTTAGGATGTTCCAAAGAATTTTTTTCAGAAAAATATCGGATCCTAATACGATGACGATTTTACATGAGCTAGCCAATCCACTGGTATTTATTATTATTATAAGATTTGTAAAAAATATACTTCCCTCTTTGCAAATGGTCGAGCTTAATGCTTTGTTACTAACAGGTCTTAAAATAGCGGAAACTGTTTTTTGGATCGTAATGGTGCTGAAACTGCTTAAGGTTGTCTTAAATTTTTATGACAGTTACAAGCCAGAAGAAAAAACCAAGCTTGACAAACAACTGGCTCCTATTTTAAGCAAGGTGCTTCAGGGAGTCGTGGTTTTGATCGGATTCCTCCATATATTGACCGTTTTCGGTGTAGATCCTGTCACTGTTTTAACTGGAGCTTCCATAGGGGGTATCGCTCTTGCCTTCGCCGCTCAGGATTCTGTTAAGAATTTAATAGGGACCATGGTCATTTTTCTGGATAAACCATTTCAGCTCGACGATTGGATCGAATTTAGCGGCGTTGAAGGTTCAGTCGAGAGGGTAGGATTCAGGTCAACAGTAATAAGAGCTGCGGATACAACTTTATTCCAAGTTCCGAACAGCAAGATCTCAGAAGCAGATATCAACAACAAGGGTTTGAGGGTTTTTAGGCGCTATACCACAGAACTTGGCATACGGTATGATACACCACCCGAATTAATTGAAGCCTTTGTCCAGGGAATAAAGGAACTGATCGCTTTGCATCCTTCCACAAAGAGTCAATCGTATAATGTCGATTTTATTTCTTTTGGCGCTTCTTCGTTGAATATCATGGTAAATGTATATTTCAAAGGACTAGACTGGGGGCAGGAACAGGAATCAAAACATATCCTGCATCTGGGAATCGTTAAACTGGCTGCGTCACTTGGCGTTGAATTTGCTTTCCCATCTACCACCATGATGATCGAACAATTCCCCGGCCAGAGTTCCCTGGCCCCTAAATATGTTACAGATCAGGCCGAAATAAATAAAAGGATACAGCAGGTTTCAGACGATTTTGAGGAAAGGGAGCA
>JBFFLO010000115.1:0-7738 GCA_041554895.1 Lutimonas sp.
CTTACTGATCTCACCGAATTCACCCTTAGGGAACTTAACTTTTTCAGTGACCTCCTCTCCATGGCTGAGTCGCGTCGCAAAATCCTTCAGCTTAAATAGTGCGCTTGATAGATTTTTGGTGATCAAACTAATAAACCACCATGTGACCAGGAACAAAGTAATCAGATAAAAAAGAAAGAGTTTTTCAACCCCTAAAAAATTTTTGACCTCAACATCATAATGGGCAGCTGTACGAACATATAGCTCTGTATAACTTTTGGCATAATAATAATACTCATACCCCGTAGTTGCAGATTCCCTTATATTAGATCCATTGCCCTCTTTAAGAGCCTTTTGAATTTCGGGCCGATGTAAATGGTTCTCCATTTTTATGACTTCCTTCACCTCGGAATCATAAAGGACCTTTCCAGTCTTATCGAGAACAGTAACCCTGATATTTTGATTTGGGATATACAGGTAAAGTGAATCCAAAGCACTTAGATCCCTTTTGTTTTCCAATCCTTTTCTTTCGATAAAATTATACGTGAGCTCAGCTATGTCATTTAAGCTGGCTTCAATCTGATCACGCTTAAAATCACGTTCCCTTGTATATTGAAACAACAATACAAGAATTGTAAAAACGATAAATATTGCTGATAAATAAATGAAGATCCTTTTGCGATACTCCAATTTTCCAAGTAATGCCAACGCCTAAACTTTTGGATAAAATTAATCTACAAAATTAATCCTATTTCCCATATTTTACCAGACATTTCAATTAAGGAACAATTAAGGATATATTACCATTGTGTTAATTTGGATCAACAAGAATATCTCCTATGAATCTCGGAATTTCCTCCAGGGAATGTCCTTTTAAAAACTTTACAAAGGCAGAGCCTATAATAGCTCCGTTTGCATAACGAGTTGCCTGTTGAAATGTTTCGTGGTTCGAGATTCCAAATCCCACAATTTGAGGCGTCTTTAGATCAAGATCCTGAATACGCTGGAAATACGCCTGTTGATCCTGATCGAAAGAGTTCTTTGCGCCGGTTGTACTTGCTGAACTAACCATATAGATAAATCCTTTAGAGATGGTATCTATGTATTTGATCCTTTTATCAGATGTTTGAGGAGTGATCAAAAACACATTATAAAGGCCGTATTTTTCAAAAATGGGTAAATATTCCTTATGAAAAACATCTACGGGAAGATCAGGAATGATCAATCCATCAATTCCTGTTTCCGAACATTTTTTACAAAAGGCCTCGATGCCATATTGAAGTATTGGATTAAAATAACCCATGATAAGCAGGGGAATCGACACTTCTTCCCTGATCGACTTGAGCTGATCAAATAATATTTCAGTTGTCATGCCATTGTTCAAAGCTTTGGTACTGCTGTCTTGTATGGTGGGGCCATCTGCAAGGGGGTCAGAAAAAGGCAAGCCAATTTCGATCATATCAACTCCTGATGCCTGCAATTGTTTGATGACCTGACTTGTATCGTTCAAGTTCGGATAACCGGCCGTAAAATAAATAGACAGCAGCTTTTTTGGGTCCTTTCCATTTGAATTATGCATCAACAAACTTTGTTCTATTCTATTCATTTTTTTTTCTTTTAGTTGATCTTTTCACTCAATTATCCTTTTTCTTTTGATTTGTTTACCTAAAGATTGAAATAGTCTATATAGGTATCCAGATCCTTATCTCCTCTACCCGACAGATTCACCACAACGATGTCTTTTGGTTCAAACTTTATTTTCGCAAGTGCTGCCAACGCATGAGAAGTTTCTATTGCAGGAATAATTCCTTCCAATTTGGACAGTTCCAGTCCGGCCTGCATGGCTTCATCATCTGTGGCATTCAGGAATTCTGCTCTTCCCGAGGTAAAAAGGTGGGCGTGCTGCGGGCCTACTCCCGGATAATCAAGCCCTGCAGAAATAGAGTAAGGCTCAATGATCTGACCATCTTCAGTTTGCATCAGAAGGGTTTTGCTTCCGTGGATGATACCTTCTTTTCCAAGGACACTGGTTGCTGCCGATTCCCCTGAATTGATCCCTTTACCTGAAGCTTCAACGGCGACCAGTTTTACTTTTTCCTGGTCAAGGTAATGGTAGAAAGCTCCTGCCGCATTGCTGCCACCTCCTACACAGGCAATAATATAATCCGGATTTTCAGTATTTTCCTTTTCCATTAACTGCCATTTCATTTCTTCGGAAATCACAGATTGAAATCTGGCGACCATATCAGGGTAAGGATGAAACCCTACAACTGATCCAATGATATAATGTATCTCAACAGGATCATTGATCCAGGCTCTTATGGCCTCATTTGTAGCATCTTTTAAGGTTTTACTTCCTGAGGTTGCAGCCACCACTTTTGCTCCCAGCATCTTCATTCTGGCAACATTAGGGGCTTGTCTGGCAATATCTATTTCACCCATATACACTGTGCATTCCACCCCTGCCAGGGCACATACTGTAGCCGTAGCCACTCCATGCTGGCCCGCTCCTGTTTCTGCAATGATCCGTTTCTTCCCGAGCCTTTTTGCCAATAAGATCTGCCCTATGGTATTATTGATCTTATGGGCACCGGTATGGTTAAGGTCTTCTCTCTTTAAATAAATCCTGGCTCCATATTTTTTAGATAATCTTTTTGCAAGATATAAAGGAGACGGTCTTCCTACATAGTCTTTTAAAAGGGCATGAAATTCTTCCTTAAAAGAGGGTTCATTCATAATCTCCAAATATGATGCTTGCAATGTTTCCATATTGGGATATAACATTTCAGGAACAAATGAGCCACCAAATGCCCCATAATAACCCTTTTCATCTGCGTGATAAGACTTTTTCATTTATTTCTCTTTAACTGTTAATTCAATAAACTTTTTCAATTCCTCGACCTTCTTCATGCCCGGTTCACTTTCAAACTTGCTGTTTACATCTAAGGCATAACAATGATCGGATAAAGGTGACTTTAGAAATGATACGACACGATCTGTCTCAGCAAGCCCAATGCCCCCGCTTAGAAAAAAAGGTTTGTTAAATGGATATTGCTTTAATATCTTCCAATCAAATAAAGTGCCATTTCCTCCTCTTTCTTTCCCTTTGGTGTCAAACAGGAAATAATCACAGGCATTGATATAATTTTTCAGGCTGCTAAAATCAAAACCCTCAGCGATAGCAAAAGCTTTGATGATGTCAAGGTTAGGTTTATTGGAGGCTTTAAGCGCTTCGCAAAAATGCGCCGATTCATCCCCATGCAACTGAACCCCATTTAACCCATGCTTTTCTATCAGGTCATTAATAACAGATATGCTTTCGTTCACAAAAACACCTACTCTTTTAATGTCACTGCTCAGATCGGGTATTTCTCCATCAAAATATCGTTTTGATCTTTTATAAAATATAAAGCCCAGGTAGTCAGGCTGCAATGCTGCAACTGACTCGATATTCTGGCTGTATTTCATTCCGCAAACCTTAATTTTCATCACTAAGTGCTTCAATAAATTCTTTTGCTGCCCTTCCCGGGTTTTCAGATTTCATAAAATTTTCACCTATCAAAAACCCTTTATATCCAAACTGCTTCAAGCTCAAAATGGACGCTGGCGAACTGATACCGCTTTCTGATATTTTTACTTTATCGTCAGGGATCATTTCAGACAGTTTTTTACTTGTTTCAAGGCTTACTTCAAAAGTTTTCAAGTTTCTGTTATTCACCCCTACAAGGTCGACATGATCAAGGTCCGAATTTTTGAGTTCGTCTTCATTATGCACTTCTAACAGTACTTCTAAATCGAGTTGATGAGCCAATTGGGAAAATAAAATCACCTCCTCAGGCCTCAAAACAGCGGCAATCAACAGTATGGTATCCGCCCCAAATGCTTTGGCTTCATAGATCTGATAAGGATCGATGATAAATTCCTTTCTGAGCAATGGAATATTGAGATGGTCCCGGGCCTGTATCAGGTCATCCAGGGAACCTCCAAAATACTTTGTATCAGTCAATACAGATATCCCCGATGCTCCTGCATTTTCATATCCGCTTACTACCTCAATGACACTGTCTCTATGGTTGATCACCTGTTTGGAAGGGCTTCTTCTCTTGAATTCAGTTATAATGCCGCTGCCTTCCAATATACTTTGTGACATAGAAAAGCCATCTCTTTCAAAAAGAGGCGACTTTACCAAATAAGATAAGGGTATCAGCTTCTTTTTTGAAGCTACTTCCTGCTTTTTATCGACAATAATCTTATCTAATATATTCATCTTCAAACCCCATTTTAATTACTAATATCATGTAGTTGCTTAAATACCTGTAAGGCCCTTTTTCCGTAAAGTGATTCCTTTGCCAATTCAAAACCTTCCTTATGACTGATCTTATTGACGACGGAAATGGCCAATCCCGCGTTGGCACAAACTACATGACCCTGTGCCTCAGTACCTTCGGCCCTTAATACTTTTTCAAAGATCTCTGCACTTTCTTTTACTGTCTTACCTCCATAAATATCTTCTTGCCTGATCTGCTCAATGCCCAGGTCTGATGGAATAACCATCTTATCTTCTTCATTAGTGATCATTTTCGTGCGATCCGTTAAGGAAATTTCATCATATCCTGCGAGATCATGTAAAATGGCATAATTCTTATCTGTTGTCTGGTATAAATATCCATACATTCTCGCTAGTTCCAAATTAAAAACCCCTACCATTTGGTTTTGCGGAAAAGATGGGTTTACCATGGGACCCAACATATTGAAAAAGGTTTTTACCCCCAATTCTTTTCTAATAGGCGCTACGTTTTTCATAGCAGGGTGAAATAAAGGAGCATGCAAAATACAGATACCGGCTTTGTCTATGGACCTTTGTAAAAATGCTTCTTCATTAGAGAATCTGATGCCTAGATGCTCCAGGACATTCGACGATCCGCATGAAGATGAGACACCGTAATTACCGTGTTTGGCTACCTTAACGCCTGCTCCTGCAGTCACAAAAGAGGCTAGGGTTGAAATATTGAAAGTATCTTTCCCGTCTCCGCCCGTGCCGCAAAGGTCAATCGTGTTAAAATCAGAAAGGTTTACCGGTAAACAAAGATCCAATAAGGCTTCGCGGAAACCGTCAAGTTCTTCCACCGATATGCTTCTCATCATATAGACCGTTAAAAAAGAGGCAATTTGACTGTTATTATAGACCCCCTTTGAAATATTCACCAAGACATTCTTGGCTTCCTTCTTGGATATGGTTTCCTGATTGATCAGGCGATTTAATATTTCTTTCATCGTATGCTTCTATTCATTAAAGGCTTATGATTCCACCCAGTTTTTCAACATTTTTTTTCCTTCCGGCGTCAGGATCGATTCAGGATGGTATTGTACCGCCCTAACATCATGCTCCGCATGTCGCAATGACATAATCTCACCGTTGTCATCGACAGCGGTAACAATAAGCTCCCCCGGTAAGTCTTTTGAAACTACCCAGGAATGATACCTGCCAACTTCTATCTCCAATGGAATATCTTTATATAAGACAGGGTCATCATTGACTCGTTTAATCATGGTGGATACTCCGTGATACACTTTGTTCATATTCTCAATGCTGCCTCCGTATACTTCGGCTATGGCCTGTTGCCCTAAACAGATCCCTAAAATACTTTTGGTTGATCCGTATTTTTTGATGATCGGTTTTAACAGACCTGCTTCATCCGGGATGCCGGGGCCTGGAGACAATAAAATCTTTTCGAAATCTGCAACCTCTTCCAAACTGAGCTTATCATTTCTTCTGACTGTTACTTCGCAGCCAAGATCATGTAAATAATGCACCAGGTTATAGGTAAAGGAATCGTAATTATCTATCACTAAAATGTTTTTCATTGCCTAAATGTTTTCTGCCAGCTCCATGGCTTTTTTTAAAGCCCCTAACTTATGATATACCTCCTGTAATTCGTCGTTTGCTGATGATTTGGATACTATTCCTGCCCCGGCCTGATAGTGCAAACGGTGATTCTTGCTCAAAAAGGACCTGATAATGATGGCATGATTGAAGTTTCCTTCAAAGTCCATAAAACCAATGGCACCGCCATAAAATGTCCTATTGTGTTTCTCATATTTTTCAATCAGTTGCATGGCCTTGTGCTTAGGAGCTCCAGAAAGGGTCCCTGCGGGAAACGTATCGGCTACTACCTGAAATGTAATGGCCTCTTTAAACTTTTCTCCAATCACCTTGGATACCAAATGGATTACATGAGAAAAAAACTGAATTTCCTTATATTTTTCCACTTTTACATTTTCACCATTTCTACTCAGGTCATTTCTGGCAAGGTCCACAAGCATCACATGTTCTGCATTCTCCTTCTCATCCTGGGCCAATGATTTGGCAACTTCCAGATCCTTTTCATCATCACCCGTTCTTTTAAAGGTTCCTGCAATCGGGTGAATTTCAGCCTTTCCTTCATTAATAACCAGCTGGGCTTCTGGCGATGACCCGAAGATCTTGAAGTTCCCATAGTCAAAGTAGAACAGATAAGGGGAAGGATTAACGGATCGCAGTGCACGGTAAACATTGAATTCATCTCCCTTGAAGCCCTGTGAAAACCTTCTCGAGAGCACCAATTGAAAAACGTCTCCCCGAAAACAATGTTTTTTAGCCAGCTCTACTTGCTCCATAAATTCGGCATCAGATAAGCTTGATTTTTCATCATTTGCATTTTTATAGGTGTAGGAGGCAAAATTTCGATTGCCAATCAATTGATGGATCTCTTCAATATTGTTCTTTTGGTCATAAGAATGAGAAAAAATATAGGCTTCGTTCTTAAAATGGTTGATGGCAATGATATTCTGATAAACAGCATAGTAGATGTCAGGGATTTCAAGATCTCCCTGCTTCTTCGCAATATCTATGTCTTCGAAATATTTAACTGCATCATAGCCTATATATCCAAACAGGCCATTATTGATAAATTTGAACTTTTGATTTTCCGTAATAAACTTTTGGCTAAAGTCATGGATCATTCCGGGGATTTCATTCGCTGCGCTGCATTGGGTAAGACGGCTGCTCCCATCAGGAAAAGTTTCATTTACCGTTTGATCCTTTACAGTTATGCTTGCAATTGGATTACAGCACACGTATGAAAAACTATTTTCATTCCCGTGATAATCAGAACTTTCTAACAAAATACTGTTGGGAAATGTATCCCTGATCTTCAGATAAATGCTCACCGGAGTAATAGTGTCCGCAAGGATTTTCTTGTAATTGGTACGCAATTGATATTTCATTGAATTTGAATTAAAAAAAAAGGCCTGTCGTGAAGACAAGCCTAATCAATATTTTTATATACAGGTTACTACTTCACAAATTTATCGTTTTGTAAAGACCACCAACATGTATGAATTGTATTATTTCTCATTTTAAGCAAGCAAATTTATAAACTTTTTTTAATTATCAAAGAAAATATGATTTAATTATAAGGATTGATTCATAAATATGCATATTTAAAAACCATAATTCTTCAAACAGTAACATTACTTTCGTTATTCCTAATTTCCTTTGGAAGACCAATTTTCATAAATTCAAGTTTTTTGTTAAAATCCATTAACCAACGATATTGACAATCTTCCCGGGAACTACGATTACCTTTTTTGGGCTTCTACCTCCCAATTGCTGCTGCGTTCTTTCATCCTGCATGACAGCTTTCTCAATAGCAGCTTTGTCAAGATCCAGTGACAATTCCATCGTGAATCGCATTTTTCCGTTAAAAGAGATCGGATA
>JBFFLO010000116.1:0-7736 GCA_041554895.1 Lutimonas sp.
ACAATATGATACAAGGGTCCGGTTTGGATTCAATATGCATAATCGCCAATGACAAAAAAGAGATCATGTATCAGGTACTAAAAACCATGGATAAAGATTTTACGAAAGAAGAAATAGCCCAAAGAAAAAAAATGCTGCTAGGTTATTGCAATGAGAGTAATGCGGAAACCCTTCTAAACCTATTCTAGGGTCATACCACTTCAAAGATTTTACCGCCTTCGCATTTAATGGTCTTATGCGGGAACTTTAATATCAAAGCATAATCATGGGTTGCCATCAATATGGTTATCCCTGCCTTATTGATCTCTTCCAAAACATTCATGATTTCTACAGATGTTTTAGGATCCAGATTTCCTGTAGGCTCATCCGCCAGGATCATTTCTGGTGTATTTAACAGGGCCCTGGCGATGGCAACGCGTTGCTGCTCGCCACCAGAAAGTTGATAGGGCATTTTGAAGCCCTTGGTTTTCATATCAACTTTTTCAAGGACTTCATTGATCTTGTCATCCATCTGGTTCTTACCCTTCCACCCCGTGGCCTTTAACACAAACAATAAATTTTCATAAACTGACCGGTCATTCAACAACTGAAAATCCTGGAATACTATACCGATTTTTCTTCTTAAAAAAGGAATTTCCTTTTCCTTTAATTTTTGAAGATCGAAGCCGACAATAGAACCCTTTCCGTTTTGCAAGGGCAGATCTCCGTACAGCGTTTTCATCAGGCTGCTCTTTCCGCTTCCGGTTTTCCCTATAATATAATTGAATTCTCCCTTTTCAATATCCAGGTTGATATCAGATAATATTAAATTTTCCCTTTGAAATATGGTGGCATCCTTTAATTGAAGCATGTTACTTTTTTTGATAGTACAACATATAATTCTCAGGCTTTAAATACTATTAAAACAAAAGAAGGACAAACTTAATGTTTAAATTTCAAATATTAAAGCTACTTGAATTGGATTCAATCAAATCTTATAAAACTAGGGGACATTTCCCTTATTTTAAGATATGCCCAATGCCCATACCAGGCTAAAAAAGCAAAATTCTAACTTTTAACAAAGTTTTTAAACATAAAACTGCAAACCGTTTGAGAGGAATTACAGATATTAGCGTCTCAATTGAATATCCAGATGAAGTTAGCATTCATCTCATTGGTAAAGCTTAAATTATTTGAACAACAATGGAAATGATCAAAAATCTATTACAAAAGTATACAGCAACCATTTTATCTGTCATTATGATGGCGGCCATTTCAGGGTCCTGCAAAAAACCTGCGCCTGAATTAGGCTTAAAATCAGGCACATGGAGGGGTGAGCTTACAGCTCAGGGAAACCAGATCCCTTTTAATTTTGAAGTGAGCAAAGATAATGGCTCTTATCAAATTAAGCTGATTAATGGCCTCGAGAAATTGGAGATCGACAGAATAGATATACTTGGAGACTCTTTGTTTTTTGATATGCATATATTCGATATCAGTATAAAGGCCAAAATTTTTAACGATAGCCTTGTAGGTTCATATATAAAAAATTATGCCGATGGCTATATATTGCCCTTTAAGGCTATCTATGGAAAGAAGGGGCGGTTTGATGATGTAGAAAGTTCTGATTTATTTGATGGAACATGGGAAACAACTTTTAAAGATAGAGATGGAAAAGAAACTAAAGCTATAGGAATCTTTAAAGTGGAGGATAAAATGTTAAGAGGAACCTTTTTAAGTAAAACAGGTGATTATCGGTTTTTGGACGGTTATACGTCAAAAGATACTATGTTCCTTTACACATTTGACGGTAATCATATCTATAAATTCAGGGCTTTTAAAGAAAATGATTCTATTTTAAAGGGAGAGTACTGGTCAGGAAAAACAAGTTATAAAACCTTTGTTTCGATAAAGAACGATACTGCTAAGTTGCCCGATGCCAATAGCCTCACCTTTTTAAAAGATGGTTATGATAAGATCGATTTCTCCTTCCCTGACATGGATGGAAACCTGACCTCTCTTGAGGATGAAAAATACAAAGATAAAATCGTGATCCTCCAGATTTTTGGGACCTGGTGTCCCAACTGCATGGATGAAACTCGTTTTTTATCAGACTGGTATAATAAAAATCGGTCCCAGGGAGTTGAGATTATAGGCCTTGCCTATGAAATAAAACCAGAATTTGAATACGCACGGGACAGGGTATTGACCATGAAGGAAAAATTAAATGTACCTTACGATTTCTTGATTGCAGGGACATCTTCCACCGAATCAGCTTCAGAATCCTTGCCCATGCTCAATAAAGTAATATCCTTTCCCACATCCATCATCATCGATAAGAAAGGAAAAGTACGTAGGATACACACTGGTTTTTCGGGACCTGCCACAGGGGTTTATTACGAGGAATTCGTAGACGATTTTAATCAGTTCATGCAGGAGCTGATCAATGAATCGTAGTATATTTTCATAAATCAATACTAGTTTTCAACAATCTGTTTAACTAATCAACAATTTCACAATTTATTTGTTATTTGACGTTAGCTAAATAATCTAAGTACTATTTTTGATTTATATAAGGTTTCCGCCCAATGAAGTTACTCAAAGTATTCATTTTTTATACCCTGCTGTCTTTTTTTCAAGGCAACGCCCAGCAATCAATTATTTACACCCATGACCTTGTAGATTACAATCGCGCCATGCAATTGTACTCAAATAAAGATTATGTGGCCTCACAACTGATTTTTGAAAAAATAAAGAATGATTTTGATGATGCTTCCGAACTAAGAGCCAGGTCTTACTATTATGAAGCTTTTTGTGCCATAAGGCTTAAGCAAAAAGATGCCGATGATTTGATGAATGCATTTTTCGAAAAATTTCCAACAAGCACGAAAAGAAATTCGGCGTTTATGGAAGTTGGAGATTATTATTTTAGTAACCGCAGTTATGCCTATGCAATTAAATGGTTCAACAAAGTCAAAGAAAATAATCTTACGCTTTATAGCCAGGAGGAATTTAACTTTAAGAAAGGCTATGCATTATTCGCGGTAGGAAGTTTTGCCAACTCAAGAAAATACTTTTCGAAACTTTTGAATTCAGAAAAATACGGAGCACAAGCAAAGTATTATTATGGTTATATGGCCTATCAGGATGATGATTATGCTGAGGCAGATAAGTATTTGAATCAGGTTGCTGATGATCGGAATTTTGATGATGACATTCCATATTATATGGCCAATATTAAATTCAAGACCGGTAAATTTCAAGAAGCGGTTGACGCTGCCTTGCCTTTATTGGAAAAATCCAATGGTATTGAGCATTCCGAACTTTCTAAAATCATTGGCGAGAGCTATTTTAACCTGAATGAGTTTGAAAATGCCATACCCTACCTTCTTGATTACAAGGGAAAAAAGGGCAAATGGAACAATACCGATTACTACCTTCTTGGCTATGCTTATTATCAGCAAAAAGACTACGAGGAGGCACTCATCTGGTTCACTAAAATTATCGATGGAAACAATGCCGTATCTCAAAATGCCTACTATCACCTGGCTGAATGCTATCTTAAAAGCAACCGAAAGCAAGAAGCACTGAATGCATTCAGGAATGCAAAGCAAATGGATTTTAATGCAGCTATTAAAAAAGATGCCTGGTTGAATTATGCCAAATTAAGCTATGAAATTGGGAATCCGTATAATAGTGTGGCAGAAGTCATTCAGGAATATTTAAGGGCCTATCCCGATGATGCAGACCAATCTGAAGTAAGGGATTACCTCATTAGTGCTTATTTAAATTCCAATGATTATCAAGGTGCGCTTAACTACCTTAAAAATGCAAGCGCCGATGATAATGATGCGTATCACAAAGTAGCATTTTTATATGGTTCTCAGCTTTTTAAGCAGCAAGAGTATACGAAAGCGATTGAAAATTTTAACCTTTCCATTGAAAATGCTACCAATTCCGTGTATAAAGCAAGGTCCTTGTTTTGGAAGTCGGAGTCCTTCTACAGGCTAAAAAAATATGAAGAAGGATTAAGTGGTTTTCAAGAATTTTTCGAGATCCCTGAAGCTAAGGAAACAGGAGAATACAGTATTGTGCTGTACCATTTAGCCTATACCTTTTTTCAACTAAAGGATTACAATCAGGCAGGAGGGCATTTCAATGAATTTATAACCTTAGCCAATGATAAAAAACTCCTTACCGACAGTTACCTGAGGCTTGGTGATTGTTTTTTCGCGCTTAGCAGCTATTTTAAAGCTATTCCAGCTTATGAAAAGGTAATAGAGGCCAATGAAACAGATGTTGATTACGCCCAACTGCAGATCGCCTTTTGTTATGGGTATATGGGGGAGACAGATAAAAAAATAAATGCCTTAAATGATTTTCTGAAAGTCAACCTAAAATCAACTCTACGTGATGATGCATTTTATGAACTCGGCAATAGCTATGTAAAATTGAATAAGACGGAAGATGCCATGGCTGCCTATGACGAAGTTGTAACCAACTATAGCATGAGCTCTCTGGTTTCAAAATCTTTACTCAAACAGGGCTTGGTCTATTTCAATGCCGACCAGAATGAACAGGCTCTAGACAAATATAAGGCCGTTGTAAACAAATATCCCGGAACGGACGAAGCCAGAGAAGCTATTGCCAATGCAAAACAAATATATGTTCAACAAGGTCGTGTAGACGAGTATGAACGCTTTATTAGAAATGTGGATTTTGTGAATGTAACAGATGAAGAAATTGAAAATACCATGTTCTCTTCGGCAGAACAGTTTTATCTGACAAATAACCTGGAAAAAGCCATTGAATCCCTTGAAAAATACCTCGAACGGTTCCCAAAAGGGGGAAGCGCGCTTGATGCGAATTTTTTCCTGGCTGATTCCTATAGCAGGACCGATCAAAAAGAAAAAGCACTTCCCTATTACCAGTTCATACTTGACAAGGATAAAAATAAATATACAGAGAAGTCACTGGTCAATGTCGCGTATTTTTATCTTGATCAAGAGAATTGGGAACAAGCTGTTGTGGTACTTAATCGTTTGGAAAAAGAGGCGGAAACAGAGCAAAATATCATATTTGCGCAGAGTAATCTTATGAAAGGGAATTATGCCTTGAAAAATTTCGAAACAGCGGTGCAATATGCTGAAGCCGTGTCTGAGCGACCTAAATTAGAACCCCAGGTTCTTTCAGATGCACAAATTATTATAGCCCGATCAGCCTTCGAAACAGGTGATTTCTTAAAGGCTCAGGACGCATTTAAACTTGTGGAAGAATCAGCATCAGGCGAATTAAAAGCAGAGGCCATATATTATGATGCTTTCTTTAAAAATAATGAAGGGAATTATAAATTGTCTAATGTTTCTGTTCAAAAATTAGCTTCGGAATTTTCTCCCTACAGATACTGGGGCGGTAAAGGATTGGTGATCATGGCAAAGAATTTTTACGAACTTGAAGATGCCTATCAGGCAACTTATATTCTTGAAAGTGTCATTGAAAAATTTTCAGATTATGATGATCTCGTTGAAGAAGCCACAATAGAATTAAATAAGATTAAAACAAGGGAATCAAAAACGAATTCATCTGTTATAATTGAAAAAGAATAAGTAAAATGGGAAGAGAACAAATGAATGCAAACATCATATTCCTTATACTTTTAATGGTTAGTGGGGTAGTTTTTTCTCAAAAAAAGAAAAAAGACAGAATCACTACAGAAGAGATCAATGTTGTAAAACCATTTTCACCAACAGTTTCAGAGGCATTTAAGATAAATGTTGAGCCCGAGATCGACAGTGTTGAGCTTGGCAGTAAAAAAGAGGTCACTTACTCGATCAATTCTATACCGGTCGCCTCAACCTTCACTCCGGCAAAAGGAAAGGCCAAAACACTCCAAAGGATCCCCAAGGAAAGGTTTTATAACAATTTTATTTCATTGGGTTATGGAAATTACAGTACGCCCATCATAGAGGTTTTCGCCCACAGTAATACTTCAAACTATAATGATTTTGGAGGGTTTTTTAATTATCATTCATCTGGTGGTGGGATTGACGGCATTGTGTTGAATGATGATTTTAAAAATATCGATCTGGACCTGTATTATAAACAATCGGAAAGAACCTTTGACTGGAAACTCCAGGGAGGACTTGGTTATCTTTCCAACAACTGGTACGGTCTTTCTGACAAGATCGTCTATTCTGAAACTACGCTCAGTTCAATCGAGGAGCGTCAATCTTATACCAATCTGTACGTAAAAGGTGACATTGAATTTACAAATGCTTTGATCCATAAAGGTGATGCGACATTTAGCAGGTTTTCAGACAAGTTCAAAAGCGGAGAAAATCGCTTTGAAATCAATTCGGTGATCGATTTCCCTATTGGTCAGGAATTAATGTATTCGGAAATCAGTCTTGAACTATTAAATGGGAAATTTGAAAATGATTTCTTCCAAACTGAAAAACTAAGCTATACCTACTTCAATATAGGATTCAGTCCCAACTTCGAAGTATTGCGCGATAACTTAACGGTTAATCTTGGAGCAAGACTTTATTACAGTATCACTAATAATTTTGAGGGAAGCAAATTTTATTTCTATCCAAATATTACGGCATCTTATAACATTAGCGAGGAGGCATTGATCGCTTATGCCGGGGTCATAGGTGATTTGGAGCAAAACAGTTATAAAAATTTTGTTCACGAAAACCCGTTTGTTTCACCAACACTTTATATCCAAAGAACCAATCAACAATATAACGCCTATGCCGGAATCAAAGGCCTGCTGAATTCAAAGATCCGATTCAACCTTAAAGCGGCTTACATCAATGAAGAAAACAAAGCTCTTTATAAATTAAACCCTTCCCTTACAGACGGCAGCAACGAGGTGGATAAAGGATATCAGGCGGCCAATTCATTTCAGGTGATTTATGATGATGTGAATACCATTTATTTTAATGGAGAAATTGTTTTTGATCTTTTCAAAGAATTTAAGTTTGGCGGAAACATAGACTTTAATTCTTATAGCTTAAAAAATGAAGAGCATGCATGGAATTTGCCCTTGCTAAAAGCAACTCTTTTAGCTAAATACACAAGAAAAAAATGGAGTGCAGGAGCTGATCTTTTCTTTTCTTCAGATCGAAAAGATGACCTGTCAATAATCCCTGACACCAGCATTAGAATTACAAATTCAGCCTATTTTGACATAAACTTGAATGGAGTCTATACTATTGATGACAAATTCGATGTTTTTGTCAATGTCAACAACATACTAAGCAGTAACTATCAGGTATATTCCAATTTTAAAGTTCAGGGCTTGCAAGTATTTGCCGGAGTCAAATATAAATTTGATTTTTAAAAATTTCGCTTAATTATACATTTTCTCATAATACTCCTGATAGGAGCCTGAAGTTACATTATCAAGCCATTCATCATTGTCCAGGTACCAGTCGAGTGTCTTTTCAAGGCCCTCTTCAAAAGTAACACTGGGTTTCCATCCCAATTCCCTGTTTAGTTTTGTTGCATCAATGGCATAGCGTCTGTCATGACCCGCACGATCCTTGACATAAGTGATCAATTGTTCTGAACTTCCTGTTGGTCGCTTTAACTTTTCATCCATTAGTTTACAAAGCAGTTTAATCAGGTTTAAATTGGTCCATTCATTAAAACCTCCAATATTATAGGTTTCTCCGATTTTACCTTTGTGAAAAATTTGATCAATGGCAGCGGCGTGGTCCTCAACAAAAAGCCAATCTCGCGTATAATTG
>JBFFLO010000117.1:0-7639 GCA_041554895.1 Lutimonas sp.
AAGGTCATCTTTAACAACGGGAACTGGTATGCTGCCATCCCTCAGCGCGCTAAAAAAGACAGCCTTAACGTGCTTGACCATACCACCATGGCCCTGCCCTATCATATCAGCCTTCCCCAAAAGGTGCTTATTTTCCATGCGGGTGCAGGGCTTGACGTACAGCAGGCCCTGGAGCATCAGGCGCAGCAGGTGTTTGCCATTGAGCCCAATGCCAGCGTGACCGAACTGATGAAGGGCCCTTATGCGGCTGAAACTGATTCTTTGTTCTACCGCCCTGAAATGGCCCTATTTCAAACCAATCCGCGCGCTTTTTTAAAACAGTCCAATGAAACCTTTGACCTGATCCAGTTGCCCTTATCGGGGGCCTTTGGCGGTTCAGTGGGCCTCAATGCGCTCCATGAGGAAAACCTGCTCACCCAAGAGGCTTTGCATGAGATGTGGCAAAAATTAAACCCTGAAGGAATGATCGTGCTGTCCTCCTTTTTGGATATGCCTCCCAGGACAAGCCTTAAGAATGCGGCCCTCATCAACGGGCTGTTTGAAAGCCTGGATATTACCGACCCCCTGCAACGGCACCTGGTGGCCATCAGGAGCTGGGCCACGCTTACTTATGTGATCAAAAAAAGCCCTTTTACTGCGAGCGACCTGCTGGCAGTGGATCATTTTTGCGAGGCCGAAGGTTTTGACCTGGCCCTGCAACCGTCTAAAGAGGGCATGGAGTCCTATAACAGCTTTGAAGATGAAGATAGCTTTGAGCTGATCAGGGCCATGTTCGGGCCCGGCCATGACCAGCTTATTGAAGCCTATGATTTTAACATCAGGGTCCCTACTGACGACAAGCCTTATTTTTATCAATTCCTCAAAATCAGGCGCATGGCCAAACAATGGAAACAATTGGGACCGCGTGCCGCCTTTTTGGAGTTGGGTTACCTGATCGTACTGGTGACCTTGTTGCAAGTGGTGGTACTGGCCTTTGTGCTGATCATCGTGCCTTTGTTCAAACTTGGCTTTAAAGGAGGCCAAAAGGCATGGGTGCTGTGCTATTTTTCGGGCCTGGGACTGGGCTATATGTTTTTGGAGATCGTCCTGATCAAGTATTTTGTGCGGTTTTTAGGGCACCCCATTTATGCCGTGGCTACCGTGATCTGCATCATGCTGATCAGTTCGGGCCTTGGCAGTTTGTATTCTTCAAAACTGGCTTTAAAAGAAAGTAAACTTATCCGCCTGACGGGCCTGATCAGCGGCCTGATACTGGTATATGCCCTGGGCTTGGGATTTGTATTGGCAGAGACCGAGGGTTGGGCCATTGGGGCCAAATTGCTGATAACGGCACTGACCATAGGCTTGCCTGGCTTTTTTATGGGCATGCCCTTTCCTATGGGTTTGCAACTGGTCGATAAAAAGCAGGAACAGCAGGTTCCCTGGGCCTGGGGCATCAACGGATGTGTTTCGGTCATCAGTACTTCTATGGCCACGGTAATTGCCGTTGAATTTGGGTTTACAGCGGTTTTACTGCTTGCCGCCGGGGCTTATCTTTTGGCGTTTTTTAGTGTTTTTTTGTCGGAAAGGGGTGTTAAGAAGCGTTTGTGAAATAGTTTTCTCTATTCATTTGTCTTGAAACAAATGAAGCGATAGCGAATTAGCTTCGCTGAATCTTCGATGTCATACATGCCCATTTTAGCATTGTAGCATTTCATCATTGATTTTCCTTATATTTAGTGACCAACAATAAACCAAATGACTCCTTTCTTTAGAGGACAGCGCGTCAAGAGGGCAGAATGAAAAAGCCAACGATTTGGCTTTTGAATGATGAGCCAGATGAGGCGAGGCAAAGAAGACATTTTTAGCGCTTGGGCCAGATGG
This sequence comes from Lutimonas sp., assembly GCA_041554895.1. Classification (GTDB taxonomy): domain Bacteria; phylum Bacteroidota; class Bacteroidia; order Flavobacteriales; family Flavobacteriaceae; genus Lutimonas. Next base: position 1,864 of record JBFFLO010000117.1, read on the forward strand.
CTCGGGGGCATTGATAATATGAATTATGATCAATTTTTTTAGACGAATCCGAAAAAAATGGCTGATGATAACCGACCTTTAAAATATATGCGATACGCCATTGGCGAGATCGTGCTTGTTGTTATTGGGATCTTGATCGCTTTGCAGATCAACACCTGGAAGGAAGAGCGGAAGGCAAAAAGCGTAGAATTTGTGATGCTTACTGAATTAAAGAAGAACATCAAGGCCGATATGCTGGAAATGGATAGGGTCTTTGTAAGTATCAATCATCGGATCAATTCGAGTAAGATCATACTACAGGGTTTTTCAGATGATATCAGTTATCACGATTCACTTAATCCTCATTTCGGCTGGGCCATGGTATATGATGACATGCACTTTCATACCGGGGCCTATGAATCTTTAAAATCTTCGGGAAGTCAATTGATCAATGATGAATCTCTGCGTTTCCAGATCAGCAATTATTATGATTTTGTGGTCAATGATATGAAATCAAGTTTTACAGAGATCAGGGATGATTTCTATAATTATATGCTTGCTTTTTTAAGAAATGAGTTTGCTTTTTTTGAAAATGCCGGGCCAACTGCTGAACCCAGTGATTTTGAAGCTTTAAAAAGAAACAAAACCTTCCGTTTATCTTTGGGTGTCTATTTAGACGTGCAGGATCAAACTAAAAAAAAGCTTGAAAGAACCCTTATAGCTTCAAGGGTATTGTTAGATAATATTGATGCCAGGCTGGAGAAGCTGGGGTTTAGTGAGGAGTAATGGGGTTTCTTTTTTTTAAAGAAGCGTTCGTGAGATAGTTTTCTCTATTCTTTTACTCATCCATTTTCTATTTGTATTATGGAATTCGTGAAATCACAGATTCAGCGAAGCTAATTCGCTGTCGCTTCATTTGCCTTGATGAAATAAAGAATATTCTTATTTATTCATTTTTTTACTCATCCCCATGTTATTGTTTTAAGTATTCGTGATGTGCTTCGCAGTTGCTCCTCCAAAAAATGAAATCGACGTAAGGAGATTCACGAGCTCATACACTTAAAATAAGAATGGCGCGAGCTAACCAAAAAAAGGAGGTTTCTTTTACGAGGTGTTTTTTATGCTTTTCTATCGAACGCATAAAAACCGTTTAAAAAGCCTTAAATTTTCTCCAAGGCTTCGTAAATTTTTAACAGGCTTTTTACCCTACACTTCCGTAAAAGATCAGATCTAATCAATGATTTCGTTTGGGAGTTTAGTTATTAGATCCCACAGGTGTTTTTAATAATGGCTTTTTTCCCTATAGTGTTCTTTGATGATGTCTTTGCCAAAATCGCCGTCAAAATCGCGCCATACGGTATGGATATGGTTGGCGTTGCCTACGGTATTGTCAAACTCGATCAAAAAGGTTTGTCCCTGGATACGGTAATAATGTCCTTCGCTTAGTTCGGTGGCGCCGGCCCAGCCAAAACGGATTGCGTCAAAGTCTTCTTGTTCTATTTGTTTCATTCGCTGTGTGGCAAGTGCTTCTGGCATGGTAGACAGGTACTCGGTGATCAGTTTTTTTAAATGGTCCTGTTGTGCTTCATTGAGCTCTCCCATGGCTATCCCTACCGGGCTCAGGGGCCCAACCTGTGTGGCGTTGGCGGTGACGATTTCCAAATAAGGCCTGGTGCTAAAAATGGCCTTTACCCGCTGTTCTGATTCCAGTGAATTGATCAGCTCCAGCCCCATGTCTTCTTCTGCGGCAAGGGTCCGTTGGCCTTTTCTTTTTCCTAAAGGGATGATGGCGGGCGAAGCACCTAAAAAACGCGGCGTCATACTCACTTGATCACCTGATATCGTAAAATTCAGAGACACATGATGCCCTTCGAAGGACCAGGCCCATAACTTGTCTTGCAGGGGATCACCGTAAATGGCCACAAAATACTTTTCCGGATCTCTCATTTCCTTATCCTGTCCCATTTCGGCCATAACGTTTTCAAGGTCAACAATGTTCATGATCTTTTTAAAACCAGCATCGCTTAGGTGTTGTTTCAGCATGTTAAAAGCACGTTCTTTTTGCCCGTGCTTCAGGTCTTTTATCATGATACCAGCGCGTGGCCACATGCTTCCCGGCAAAAAGTGCCAGGTTTCCCTTGTCAGGTGATCAAAGGGCATTTGTACTTTTTTTAGCTGATCAGCATCAAGTGATTTGATAAATTCTTCTTCGGGTGTTTTGTTTGTGTATGTAAAAGCTACTACGCCAAATAACAATGCCAGTACAATGGCCAGGGATTCTTTTTTTATTTTCATGCAAAATGTTTGATAGATAGACGTTTTTGATGTTCCTTAAATTACTGCAAAATATCTAATTATCGGTTGATCTTGGGCAAAAATTACAAAAACTTTCTACCTTTATTGGTGTCATTAGAAACCAAGTATCATGAAAAAGTATTTATTGATTCTGGCTTTTGCAATTGCTTTTATGGCAAATGGTCAGGAGGTTCATAAAACAGGACAGTTCCAAAAAGAAATGAGTCCCTTTGAGGTAACCAAAAAGCTTGAAAGTATGGGGAAATTTATTTTCGGCCGTATGAAGGTGCCTGAAAGAGCTGCAGTTCCTCAAGGTAAAACGGTTGACCTTGCCATTGGAATATTCAAGAGTCGAAATGCCCCTGAAAAGGATCCGTTGGTACTTTGTGCAGGAGGCCCTGGACTTTCTTATCTTGACGATTTTGTACCCGGGTTTGCCGGTGAACTTGGCGATCTTTTTCTCGAGGATCGTGACGTAGTGATCGTGGAATCGCGAGGCTTAAAATATTCTGATCCCTACCTTATCATTCCTGATATGGAGGCCTTGCAACTCTCTCTTTTAGACAAAAATATTTCGGCAGATGAGACCATTGACCTATATCTGGATATTTTAAAAAAAGCGTATGATCGTTTTACGGTTCAGGGGATCGATCTTTCTGCGGTCAATTCTGAAGAGATCGCCAATGAGATCGCTTATGTAATGACCCAATTGGGATATGATAAATTCGCGATGTTTGGAAGTTCCTATGGTTCTGAAATAGTTCAGAACATGTTGATGCATCATCCAGAACGCGTGTCAAGCGCAGTGCTCAACGGAGTTGTTGATATCTACCGTTCTGGTTACGATATGCATTCCGGAATGGTTGAGGCCCTGGAGGAAGCTTTCAGTGCAGTGGACAATAGTCAGGTGCTTACAGCAGCCTATCCTGACCTTAAAGAAAGGTTTCTTAACAAGGTATCAGAACTCAATGTGAGGCCAGATACATTAAATTTGATGTATGGGCCAAGGGGCGAGGAATACAAGGTGTTGCTCAATGGCAACAGGATAGGGCTTTGGCTGTTTTACCAGATGTACTTCAATACCCAATTGCCAAGGTCACTTGACAGGATAAGCCGGGGTGACTACACCGAGATCATCAGCAATCCGGGCCTGATCTTTCCTATACCTGAATTCAGCACGGGTTTGTCTCTTAGCGTTTTTCTATCAGGAACCTATGATGTTAAGCCAGAGCATATGATGGAGGGCTCAGAATACGAAGAGCTGATCAAGGGTGCAAGCTTGTCAACATTCGGGCCTTATTTTTATAAAGAGGCCATAAAAGTATGGCCGGTGCAGCAAAGAAATTCACCACAGAAATTTTACAGCCAGGCACCCTTGCTCTTACTCAGTGGAAAATTTGACCATTTATGTAAACCTTCCTACGCCACTCAGTTAGCCGGGGAACAGGGCAACGCCACTTTGTTCCTGTTTGATGATGTGGTGCATTCACCTGTTGACAAAGGGCCTTGTGCCATATTGATGATGAAAGAGTTCTATGACGATCCGTCAAAAGTTCCGGATAATTCGTGTATGCAGGCTTTTAGCCACGAGTATCAGGTACCTTAATTAATTTTATACAAATCCCGGATGATGTGTCATCCGGGTTGAATGTTCGAAATTCCTTGTTCGACCTGCCACCCCGACAGGAGTGGTATTCCATATTCAAAAACCACGTCTCAAATCAACAATCAACATTCTCTAATCTCCAATCATTTAAAAGTTCCTTATATTTAGTCGCGAAGAAAAACCCCATATGATTACCGTATTTAGAAAAATCAGAAAAAAAATGGCAGATGATAACCGGCCCTGGAAATATGCACGCTATGCGATTGGCGAGATCGTGCTTGTGGTGATTGGGATCTTGATCGCTTTGCAGATCAATACCTGGAGGGAAGAGCAGAAGCAAGATCTTGAAGAAATTGAAATACTGCAAAGTATAAAACTTGATTTTATCAATGTAATCAAAGAGTGTGAAGAGAACAATAACTTCAGGAGAAGGATCATAGATGCTATCCGTCAGCTTTACAGGATCATTCCCAACAAGGATCATGGGTTTTCGGATATGCAGCTTGACAGCATCATCGCAACGCTATTTATTGATCCTACCTATAACAATAAAACCGGCTCTTTGGATATTTTATTTACTTCAGGAAAGATCAACCTGATGAGAGAACCTGACATTAAGGAAGCGCTCATATTATGGCCGCAAAAAATAGAGGACAACGTAGAAGATGAAATCTATTCCAGCGAAAACCTGCGCGATCAGTTTTATCCCTTGGTCCGTAAGTACATCTCTATCCAGAATGCCAATAAGCAGATCAGCTATAAAAACCTTCAACTGACCGACCCTTCTATTCCCTCGGCCTTTAAAAGTGATTATGAAGGCTTGTTTGGCAATATAGAATTTGAAGGGGTCCTTGCCTCGAGGGAGTTGAATTTGTCTGTAACTTTGATACAGACCGATAACCTGATCAAAGATGCGCAAAGGATCATTGAAATGATCGATACCAAAACAAGACAACAACATTGAAACTATTCAGAAACATCAGAAAGAAAATGGCTGACGACAACCGACCCGTAAAATATGCAAGATATGCCTTTGGCGAGATCGTGCTCGTGGTTATTGGTATATTGATCGCCTTGCAGATCAACAACTGGAACAATGACCGCATAGAAAAGCGCCAGGAACAATCTGTGCTGAAGGGCCTGCATAAGACTTTTTCAAATAATCTTGAAAATCTCAACTTTGTCATGGCTACTTCCCAGGTAGCTTTTGATTCAAGTAAAAAGTTATTGTCTATGATCGGGCCCAATGCTTCAGGCTATACGAATGCTGAATTGGATAGTTTGATCGGCAATATGATCAATTACAGCACCTATGACCCGTCTACGGGCACATTGGATGAGATTATCAATTCAGGCAAACTCGACATCATTCAAAACCAGGAGTTAAAAGCGAATATTTCAGACTGGTCGGGTATGCTGAACGATGCCAAAAAAGATATTGAAATTGCCAATGACCATAGCTTTAATGTGCTTGTGATCTATTTAAATGACAAGATCAACCTTAAAAATGTGCCGGTTCCCAAAAGGATCCGCGAAAAGACCGGGTTGAACATTACGGAAGTCTCCCTTTTTCCTACCAATTATGAGGTTTTTATGAGGTCCAAGGAATTTGAAAACCTGGTTGATTTTCACGCATTGAATATCATCTATTTAATGAGTGAATATATAAATATCAAGGAATATCTGGAGCTTAATTTGCTGTTGCTGGAGGGGGAGATTCAGGGGAGTTAATGGGGTGATATATTGTTTTTTTGTTTTTAAAGAAATGTTCGTAAGATATTCTTCTTTGTTCTTTTGCCTTGATGCAATGCCTTTACTGAAATAAAGAATATTCTTATTTGTTCATTTTTTTGCTGCTCCAAAAAAAGAACCAAAAAAAGGAGCTTTCTTTTACGA
>JBFFLO010000118.1:0-7630 GCA_041554895.1 Lutimonas sp.
AAGATTTTTTTATACTTCTTTTGCAAAACCTGTCAACACGCTCCAATACTCCTAAAGTGTCATAGGCGGGTAATTTATTTAGATCTGGAATCATTTATTCATATTAGAAATTCAAATTTACAAATTAAAAACGATAAGTTTGATTAAAGAATGGAGGCTACTATTAGTAATCCAGAATCTTTAAAATACGTGAAGGATCGCTACTTTTTCTTTATGGTGTATCAGCTGGAAATGAGGAAACAGCGTCTTTCGTCCCCTATATAGAAAACCTGTAAAAAAAGTGATGTATAATCATTCAATGACAAGAAGCGTAATTGGTAAAGTATAGGAAACACCCACCGGTTTTGTTCGTTGCCTGCCAGGAGTCATTTGAGGAAGCATATCTACCACCCGAATCGCTTCTTTTTCAAGTCGAACATGTGGCCCTCTTGCTTTAATATTGGTAATGACACCAGTCTTATCAATTTTAAACTGAACATAGACCTTTTTCTTACCTGGTGTAAGTCCTAATTCCTGGGCAAGTTCAGTTTTGAAATATTTGAGTACGTGTTTATTAATTTTATCTTGCAGGCAGCGCTTAAGTTCCTCCTTATTCCCTTTGCATCCAGGATAAACAGGTGCTTCCTCAATGATAGCAAAAGGAATGTCCTTTTCCAATTCTTCTTCTTCAATAATTTCGTCTATATCTTCGTATGCGTTGACTTCTACAAATTCTCCTTCGTCTGTTTCTGTTGACTCCAATACAGTTTCTATGATTTCTTCCTCATTGGTGACAATCTCTATTTTTTCGGGAATAGGTGGAGGAGGGGGAGGTTTTACTTCAAGAATTCTTTGGGTAATCGGAATTTCTATAAATTCTTCTTCTTGGATAGAGGCCTGATCAAAATCCCTTATTTGACGATCAACTGTTTTCCATTCAAGTGCCACATAGATAAGCAATAAAGTCAATATCAAGCCTAGTTGAAAAAAAAGTTTTCTATAAGGCGATAACCTTGCTTTATGGCTTTTCTTAGCTAACATAATTTGAGGGAATTGACTAAGGCATTCTAAGTTAAGAATTTATCTTAAAATAAAATATGATTTTTATCATGTTATCGTCTAATCCAGTTCCATGTGATCTTTCCGGAATCAAAGCTTTATCTTAAGTTTTAAAAGAGGAAGGCATAAAAAAAGCCATCGATCTAATGATCGATGGCTTTTTTTATATCGTAGAAGGTCTTATTCCACAACCAAGGTAATTGGTAGTGTATATTTTACACCAACTGGTCTCCCTCTTTGTTTACCAGGAGTCATATCAGGTAACAGTTCAACCACCCTTACGGCTTCTTTCTCAAGTCGGGCATGTGGACCTCTGGCCCTTACATCGGTAATCTTACCTGTTTTGTCAATTTTAAACTGGACATAAACTCTTTTCTTTCCTGGACTCAATCCCAGGTCACCAGCCAATCCCGTATTGTATTTTCTGTTTACGTGTTTTGTGATCTCATCGACCATACACTTTTTCTTTTCCTCGTTGCTTCCTTTGCAACCTGGATAGACGGGTACATTTTCAATAATGGCAAAAGGCACATCATCAATAATTTCTTCTTCCTCTACGATTTCTACGATTTCTTCTACCTCAACAGCTTCTGATTCATCGGTTTCTGTAGATTCAAGAACAGTTTCTTCGATATCTTCTTCATCCTCCACGATTTCAATTTTTTCAGGTGCAGGTGGTGGCGGTGGTGGTGGCTTAATTTCTTGAATCCTTTCCGTAATTGGTATATCAATTTCTTCTTCAGCCTCAATATTAGCCATTCCTAAATCAGCAATACTTCTTTCAAAGGTTTTCCATTCAATTCCTATGTAAACAAGAATTAGAGCAAGGGCTAAACCTAACAGCATAAACTGTTTATTGTGCTTCTCAAGGTTCGCTTTGGGGTTCTTTTTTACTTCCATGTTCTCTTAAAATTTTTATACTGCGCTAATTTAATGAAATATTCATGACAAAAACAAGTAATTTTTAAATTGTCCGATACCATTTAATAATTCCTTTGAATAATACCAAACCTGCAATAACACCAACTGTATTGGCTAGGGCATCATAAATATCTCCTGTTCTGTAAGATGTTAATCCACCTTGAAGTACTTCAAGAATAATGCCATAAAAGATCAATCCTAAAGGTACAAAAATATTAAATAGCCTTTTTTGGATTTTGTTCCTCAAGGCGAAATACCAAATGAAACTCAGACCAAAATAGGCAATAAAATGTAAATATTTATCTCCGGATTTGATGCCAAGCTCCAAGTTTAATTTTGGGACTGCACTAAGGCTCAACACCCCGATCATAACAGTAGCGAGTACCGCAAGCACCAGGGAATTACGCTCCAATAATTTCTTTATATCCTGAAGCATCCAGTAAACTGTCGATTTCTGTGGCATCGGTGATTTTCATCTTGATCATCCATCCTTCCCCATAGGCATCTGAATTAACTTTTTCAGGAGCATCTTCCAAGGATTCGTTGAATTCGATGATTTCGCCACTTAGTGGCATAAACAAGTCAGATACTGTCTTCACCGCTTCCACACTTCCAAAAACTTCATTTTGTGCTATTGTTTCGTCAACAGTTTCGATGTCAACATAAACGATATCCCCAAGTTCACCCTGAGCAAAATCGGTGATGCCAATAGTGGCAACATCTCCTTCAATTTTAACCCATTCGTGATCTTTCGTGTATCTTAATTCTTCTGGTATGTTCATTTTTAAAACTTTAAGTTAATTACCTATAATGTATCTTACACTGATTCCCCCATTGATTGAAGTTCTGGGATATGTGGTTGATATTGCAAATTTAGAATTATTATAGTCAAAGAAAAAGGAGGCGAGTAAATTTTTATTCAAAGAATAATCTGCTAGGAATTTAAAAGACACAAGATTTTGTCCACCTGTGATCTGGTCATTATCTAATTCATCACCAATACCATACGCTCTGACTACCGTAAGGTTTTCACGAATTCCTACATCAAGTTTTAAATTGATATCGCCCTGAAAAGTAGTAGATCCTCCACCGCTACCTGATTTGAACTTCATTTTAACATTCTGAATCCTATATCCCATGCCAAGAACCAGCTCCTCCCCTGAGACCTCCGTTACGGTATTATTATTGAAATTTAAATTCAAAGCCTTGTCTTTGTTGAACGCCGCTCTCATTGAAAGGGAGTTTTTTAATTTGAAATCAACCCTGAGCAAGGGGGAGAATTCCTCAATCAGATTGACTCCATTATAGAGCTTTTTCGGGTTATAATTTCCAGCAATATCCCTATTGACGTCTTCATAAGGGTTGTTTTCATCATACCTGAGGTTATTGGTAAATGATAAAATTGAATAAACTGATCGATAACTGTGTTCTAAAGTAAAACTTCTAAAATTGGTCCTTACCCATGGAATAGACATGAGGCCCTTATAGGATATCCTCCAATTGGGTACTGGTGTTTTTCTAAAAGCGGTCAGTTGAACGGAGCTAGGATCCTTTCCCGCATAGGCGGCCAGGAAAGCGGGAAGCACCACGTCCTGACTGGTGCCACCAAACCCATTGATGTCTCCACCTGTTCCATCAGCCAATCTTTGTGAAATGATGGCCCGGTTATCCTTGAATTTTTGAAAAACGTCATCTTCATTTTTAAAGGAAGCACCAATCATTACCTGTGAGATGCTAAAATTCCCTACTCCGTTTCTAGGGGTTTCATCCAGAGTTCCGTTGACCACATCCAATTGCTGGTTAAAGCTCTCTGTAAATGTCCTGTTTCCAAATAGTTCAATATCCAGGTCTCTTGTAAGTTGCACATTGGCCGAATAGTCAAATTTGTCAAAATGTGACTTGCTGTAATTTCTTGCATAGAAATTGTCTCCCGGATTTCTGGAGATCATCCAGCCATTGGTAAGTGCCTTATCTAAAATATCTGCCTGACTGCCAAATACAAAACCCAGGGTTGGGGCAAAAGAGCCCGAGTAGTTGCTTTGTCCAAGAAAGCCAAATTCTGGGATATATCCCGGTAAGAAGGTTCCGTTGTTTTCGGTATACGAAAGCCTGATGTTTTTGACAGAAGTAAGTATGTCAACACCCGCTCTTCCTATTTTCTGACCTGTTGAAAGGCCTTTCTTGCTTTTGAGTTGTTGTCCGGTTTTAGGGTCCTGTTTGACGTCTACTGTCTTCCTTTTGGTAAATAATTTTGAAAGCCCGATATAATCATAGAGCCTGTCCATACTCATATCTGCTGTAAAATTGTGTGTGTTGGCGTTTTGAATGGTGTTGCCCACTTCATCTATTACAGTGTAAGCCGGTGCCTGCCAGTCATAATCGGCAGTGTAGTTGTACGTCCCGTTTATAAAGCTCAATACCGGAAATTTATCGAAGGGTATTTTATAGGTCAGGTTAAAGGTCTGGTGATAATGGTCAGGTCGTCCTATTTTGAAAAAGTTATCATAGAGCTGAATGTTTTGATCCTGCTCAAATTGGTCATATACATAATTGTTCAGAGCCCTTAAAGAGAACTGAAGAGATTTGGTAAGGTTGTAGGCGACCAGGTAATCCCAGTCAAACATGAAATTTCGCTGCTGCAACAAAGGCAGGTCGGGCAGTCCGGCAACCAACGACCTTGACAGCTGCTCATTATAAGATCTTATAATGTTCGAATTGATCGCGAAGGAAGAAGGCAGCAGGCTAATATTAAAGTCTTTGATAAATTGTAAATACGCTTTGTCGCTTACCAGGCCCCATGACTTAAAAGGTTCAATAACTTTGGGTTCAAAACTATGGGTATAATTGGCAGAGGCCCTGACTTTTTGGTCTATAAATTTTTGAATATTATAATCTCTGTGATATGTTTCATTATAAAGGTAAGAAACCGAAAGGTTTTCTACGTCGTAAAAACGCGGCTTCCCATTTTGAGAAGTCCTGTTTTTTCTAACATTTATAAAATTAAGGCTTTTCCGTTGCGTGTAATCTCTTGCCTGGTCGCTATCGGTGGTTCCATTTTTAAAAAGCACGTCTTGAAATCTGGGATCGTATTTTGGATCCCTGAATTCTTCTCCAAAACTGAAATTGATGGGTATGCTCACATTGGCTCTTTTTGGAAGTAGTTGACCAATATTTATATTAGATACCAGGCCGTATTGTTTCATTTCGTCCTGGCTTCTTTCGTTAACCATTTGATCAAGGCTTCCAAAACCAATCGTATGCATACTACCTGTAAGGGAAACATCGGCAAAATCGGCTAAATTCGCGTCAGCATTAACAATTGCTGCCCAGCTTGATTTATTGTCAAAATCAGACACCCGCAATTCATTATACCATAATTCCATGCTTTTTGGGGCAAGGGAAACATTTTTAACCCCTAACATGATGGTCCTTATATTGGATAAATTAGGATTTCCTTTTACCCTGATCCTGTATTCCGGTATCTCACCTAACTGCGGTTGCGGATAAATTTCATTAACAGGTGCCCCCACTTCAAGTCTTTCCAGTTTTAGGTTCCCGAATGACTCTATTGCAGCATCAATATTATTCTCTTCAGGCCAGATCTCTTCAGGACTAACAGCGTTAAAACCAGTTACTTTTAAAGGTATTTCAATTTGATAGTAATTATCTTCTGTATCACTACCTAGTCTGATAACCCCCATGAGCTCGTCATCTTTTACTTCAAGCTGCCCCACTTTCGCTTCAGCATGGATAAACATTTTTAATTGCTTGTACATCCTAAGGTCAAAAGTGGTATTTTTAAAGATCGCCCTGGTGTCACCTGGTTGCAGATCATCCACTTTAACAGAAACAGATTGTTCGTTTTGCTGCTGAATGGTCGTTGTGCCTTGAAGTCTTTCTCTTCTTATTCCGGGAGGTAACACATAAGGAATTGGCTGCCTGTCTTCATTTTCTTCAATATTGACAACACCTACTTCGAACTTTCGGTTTTCCTCGGGAGTGATTTCCTGAGGGGGCTCGATTGCTTCATCAAGGGTTTTGGTATACCTTCTCCAGTCTCCCCGAACCAGTTGCAGCTCGCCGAATCGAAGCACAACCGGTATTTTAAACTTGGTCATAAACATCCTCATGAACCGTATGGCCGTAAAACCAGATATATCATTAATGATATTAGCAGGATCCTCCGGAGTGGTAATGGGTATCCTGAATTGATACCAGGTCGTTGTCTGAGTCGTATTGTTCGGGAGTGTTACAGTGGTGACCCTGGCATCAACGATGTTATTCTGACCTACGACCAGATCTGTTTTATTAAGTGAGACCTTGTATTGATAATAACTTTCAATGGCGCTCATGGTTTGATCCTTATTGATATCTTCTACGTCCGGATAAGTAGTGGAAGAAGTGGGATAGTTCTCTGCAGAATTGTTGATGGTAGGTGAATTTCCTTCTGTAAGACTAAAATCTTTGTATCTCGTGATAATAGAGGCATCTTCAGCATCGTAATCTGAACCCCTGAAAAAATGAAAATTATCCGCAGAAGGATCCGGACCAAAAACATTCCCGTATTTGGCAGCTTCATCAGCATCATTGACCCCATCGAGCCCAAGGTCCTGATTCAACCTTGCTTCATCACTTTCCGGAAAGGCATATAATAGAGACTGATCAGTGGGAATAGATGAAAACGCAGTGGATTCTATGTTTGACCCGGGCACCTGTACCCCGTCGATCGGCAATCCGTTTTCGAACATTTTACGATCATCCTTTAGGATATCTTCTGAAATATTTCCAAAATTAAAATACAATTCCCCTTGCATGTCCTGAAGGTTCAGCGGCGCTCCCGGGCCTCCTTCTTCGGGCTTGATAGAATAATTTTCATAGGGGTCCATCAACCAAAACTGCACATATTCGATATTGGCTTGTTGAAAGTTGGTCGTCGTCAGGGCACGGGTAACTCCTGCCCATCTGTCTTCAGGATTGATATATTTTCCATCTGGCCCAAAGCTGTCATCATAATTATTGGTTCCTCTCTCAGCAGGAAAATAGGCTAAGTCAAAGGTCCTGACAATACTCGACTGGGTTACGTCCAGTTCTACCTGAGGGAATAATTCACTAAAATTTACCTGCCTTACCTCTGCTCGGGATAATTCTTCACTGTCGATATTGGAGGGGCGAAGCGTGGAACCGTAAAAAATCTGATCAATATTGTACCAGGAGAGTTTTGATCTTTCTGCCCCCGTCCTGAGTTCAGGGGGCAAACCTGCAGCCACATTTCCATTTGTAAAATCAAGATCCCCATTTTGCCCAAGAGGTGTACTTGCAGTATACCATTGTCTTGGCGACCTGATATCAAGCGGAATTTGAGCACCTTCAAAATCATCTATATACGAAGTTGCGGCTCCATCAAGGTCTATTCCTTTTGGAGTTCCCGGGGCAAGGTAGGCAAGCTCCGACCTTACGGACACATAAGAAGGTACATCAGTATCGATGTTGGGCAAGGCATTGGCCCATTTGGTCAATTTAGGCACTTCAGTTCGATACGTTAGATAGGCACCTAAAATCGTATTATTGACGGGCTCTGAGCCAAATTGCGCTTTTTGTGTAAGCGGTCTTTCATTAAGGTTGATGATATTTCCCCCAACGGCAAGTTTTTCATTGAAGACGTGTAAGACAT
>JBFFLO010000119.1:0-7608 GCA_041554895.1 Lutimonas sp.
GGCAACTTCGGCACTGGATACTGAATCTGAACGACTGGTGCAAGATGCCATAGAAAAAATGATGAAAAACAGGACTTCCATAGTTATCGCCCACAGATTATCTACCATCCAAAATGCAGACCTTATTGTTGTTATGCAAAAGGGAAAGATCGTAGAACAAGGAAAAAATGAAGACCTGTTAAAAAATAAAGGTGTCTATTACAATCTGGTCAAAATGCAATCATTGAGCTCTTAAGATTAAATATTCACCTACTTTATTTTATCAAACGTATTACCTATGAACCCAGAAAAAAATATTATCCAAAGCCTCACATGGCGTTACGCCTGTAAAAAGTTTGATGCAAATAGAAAATTAAACAAGGATCAAATAGATGTTTTATCCAAGGCATTCAACCTGACCGCTACTTCCTTTGGTCTTCAACCTCTTAAAATGCTGATTGTCAAAGGTGATGAACTCAAAAGCAAATTACTCCCTCATGCTTATTTCCAGCCACAAATCACCACATGTTCTCACTTGCTTATTATTTGTATTGATACTGTGTTTGACGAACATGAAATCGATGCCTATTTCGATTTGGAAAAGGATATCCGAGGCACGTCTGAAGAGATCTTAGGGAAATTCAGGAACCAGCTAAAAACAATTTTTAAAAATAAAGACCGTCAGCAAATTGATACATCATCTATCTATCAGGCCTATATCTCAATAGGAACCTTGATGACAGTTTGTGCCGAACAACGAATCGATTCTTGTCCAATGGAAGGGTTCAACCCGGTCAAGTTTGACGAGATCCTGGAACTTGAAGAAAAGAACCTGAGATCTGTACTGCTGCTGCCTGTAGGATACAGAGCTGACGACGATATCATGAGTTCCATGAAAAAAGTTAGAAAACCTTTGGATCAGGTCATCATAGAAATAGATTAATACCTTCATTTTATATTCAATTACAAACATAAAGACCATGGAAAATACAGTTGTAAGAAAGCAGGAACCACAAATATTATGGAATCATTTCGCTGATATCAATGCCATACCCAGGGCCTCTAAAAAAGAAGATAAAATCGTTGAATTCATGGTTGCCTTTGGGAAAAACCTGGATCTGGAGACCATTGTTGACCCGGTTGGTAATGTGATCATCCGAAAGCCAGCTACTGATGGTATGGAAAACAGAAAAACAGTGGTATTGCAATCGCACCTTGATATGGTTCATCAGAAAAATTCAGATACTGAATTCGACTTTGACAATGAAGGGATTAAGATGTATGTTGATGGAGATTGGGTAAGAGCCAAAGGCACTACGCTAGGAGCTGACAATGGCCTTGGTGTAGCAGCGATCATGAGTATTTTGTCTGCTGACAATATCATTCATCCCCCTTTGGAAGCTTTGTTCACAATTGATGAAGAAACCGGGATGACTGGTGCCCAGGGCTTACAAGCCGGATACTTAAACGGAGAAATCCTGCTGAATTTGGATACTGAAGAAGATGATGAAATAGACATAGGTTGTGCCGGCGGCATTGACATTACAGCAGTTAAAACCTACAAAGAAATCAAGAATAATGAAAGTGATCCCGCTTTCAAATTCGTTATCAAAGGATTACAGGGAGGCCATTCAGGCATGGATATCCATAAGGGGCTGGGAAATGCAAACAAACTTGCGAACTCTTTTTTAAAAAAAGTAGAGAACATCGTGCAAATCATAAGTATAGACGGAGGCGGGCTTCGAAATGCCATTCCTCGGGAAAGTACCGTGCATTTCTTGTGCAAGGCAAAAAATATCGAAGCATTAACAGAGGCATACAAGGCCTATGCTGCTGAAACAACATCGAATTATGCTGCAGTAGAACCAGATCTGCTATGTGCTTTGGATAAAATTGACGGAGCGTTTTCATCTATGGGAGAAAAGGAGCAGAAAGAAATGATCCAAGCTATAGATAATGCCATTAACGGAGTCTATAAAATGAGCGAAGAAATGCCTGATCTTGTGGAAGCCTCAAACAATATTGCCCGTGTAATGGTCAAAAATGGAGAGATCAAAATTTTGTGCCTAACAAGGTCCTCGACAGAGGAAAGCAAGGAAGAGGTGGCAAATTCTTTAAAAACCGTATTTGAAGATCAGGGCTGTGAAGGAAAATTCTCGGGTGCTTATCCGGGATGGAACCCGAATAGGGATTCTCCCATTTTAAAAGTACTTACAGGTATTTACAAAGACATTTTTAAAAGCGAGCCTGCAGTGGTGGCCTGTCACGCAGGATTAGAATGCGGTATTTTAGGAACACACTACCCTGATATGGATATGATCTCCTTCGGACCGACGATCAAAGGCGCACATTCTCCTGATGAACGGGCCAGTATTTCCTCATCTGTGAGGTTTTGGAAATTTTTACAGGAAATTTTAAAAAATATCCCATTAAAAGAAGACCAGTAGGGTCATTTGAAGCATTGACCGGCTATTGCATCAAGCGGATCACCAGCTGATTTGTGTTTTTCCTATTTTTTCCAAATAAGCATTTGTTTGACTAAAGTGCTTGTTTCCGAACCAGTAGCCCCTGTTCGCACTTAAAGGCGAAGGATGGCCACTTGTCAATACCAGGTGCTTCTTTTGATCTATTTTGCTCCCTTTTTTTTTCGCATAGCCTCCCCAAAGTAAAAAGACCAAATTTTCCTTCTGATCCGACAAATAATGGATTACCGCATCCGTAAAGGCCTCCCAACCTTGTCGCTGGTGCGAACCTGCCGCTGAAGCGCGTACCGTCAGGGTTGCATTTAACAGTAAAACTCCCTGATCTGCCCAGTCGCTTAAATCCCCGCTCACCGGGTAAGGCTTGCCTATATCCTGTTCCAGTTCTTTATATATATTGATCAAAGATGGCGGATGCGGTAAGGATTCATGTACCGAAAAACATAAACCATTGGCCTGACCTGCACCGTGATAGGGGTCCTGCCCTAGGATAACGACTTTAACATCTTCAAAGCTGCAGCGATCAAAGGCAGCAAAAATCTCATTCCCTTTAGGATAACAGGTATAACTGCTATATTCGGACCTTACAAAACTCGTCAGGTGCGAAAAATAGCTTTTTTCGAACTCCTTTGACAATATAGACTTCCAACTCTCAGAGATTGCTACATTCATACTATAAATTTGGTTATTTTTGCCATGACAAATTTAAGACTTTGGCTCATAACATCACAGATAAAACATTAATTGATCTCGAATTTTCAACCATACTGGAAACTGTAGAGGAGTATTGCATTTCTGATCTAGGCAGAAAAATGGTGCAGCATATAAGGCCCGTCAGCAGATCGCTTGAGTTAAAATCAGAACTGAACCAGGTCAATGAGTACCTGTCTTCTTTCGAGAATGAAAACCGCTTTCCAAGTCATTATTTCGATGAGATTACTAAAGAAATTTCACTTTTAGGCATTGAAGACAGTTTTCTGGAAGGAACTGCTTTTATCAAAATCGCTTCAATATCAGAAAATGTCAATGACCTGTTATTGTTCTTTAAAAAATTTAAAGAGTACTATCCTACCCTATTCGCCCAATCAGAAGCTATTGAATTTAACAAATCATTGGGTGCTGAGATTAGATCGCTTATTTCCCCATTTGGTGAGGTTGTTGATACTGCCTCGGATACTTTAAAAAACATCAGAAAAGAAATCAATAAAATAAGAGGGCAATTAGGAGGTAGTTTTAACAAAGCCATGGCGTATTATGCTTCTCAGGGTTATCTCGATGACATTAGAGAATCGGTGATTGACAACCAAAGAGTCCTGGCCGTTCAGGCCATGTACAGAAAAAAGGTCAACGGGGCCATCATGGGGAATTCCAAGACCGGGAGCATTGTTTATATAGCACCGGAAGCTACGCTTCAACTCTCCAGGGAACTACAGAATATCAAATACGAAGAGCAAGAAGAGATTGTAAAGATCCTGAAGAATTTAACGAATCTGGTCAGGCCCTATACGCTTCTTTTGAAAAAATACCAGCTCTACCTTTCTCATTTGGACAGCGTAGGTGCCAGAGCTAAATATGCACAGCATATCGGTGGCTGCTTGCCAAAAATTGTCAGGGATAAAAAAATATACCTTAAAGACGCCTACCACCCCATTCTCTGGTTGGAAAACACCCAAAAGGGATTACATACCATCCCTCAAACTCTGGAACTAAATAAAGCGCAACAAATTATAGTCATTTCAGGGCCAAATGCAGGAGGGAAAAGCATCACGCTAAAAACAATCGGTTTACTTCAGGTCATGTTGCAAAGTGGGATTTTGATTCCGGTTCATGAAAAAAGCGAGGTTAGCATTTTCGACAAAATACTTACAGATATCGGTGACAACCAATCTATTGAAAATCAGTTGAGCACTTATAGCTATCGTTTAAAAAATATGAGGAATTTCCTCAAAAGATGTAATGACAATACCTTGTTTTTGATTGATGAGTTTGGTACAGGAAGTGATCCGGAACTTGGCGGGGCCCTTGCTGAAGTATTCCTTGAGGAATTTTATGAAAAAGGAGCCTTTGGGATCATTACGACTCATTACTCAAACTTAAAGGTACTTGCAAGTGAATTAAAACATGTGACCAATGCCAATATGCAGTTTGATCAAAGATCACTGGAGCCTCTTTTTAAATTACATATAGGCCAGGCAGGCAGTTCCTTCACTTTTGAGGTAGCCCAAAAAAACGGCATCCCCTTTAGTCTTATCAACAGGGCCAAGAAAAAGGTTGAAAAAGAAAAGATACGACTAGACAAAACTATCGCAAAATTACAGAAAGAAAGAAATGAGCTTGAGAAAAGAGCTGACGCCCTTATAAAAGAACAGAAAACCGCAAAAGAAAATGCAGAAAAACTCCTGAAGCAGCAACAAAAGATCCAGGATAAAATTGAAAGCTTTCAGGAGTTGTATGACAACAATCAAAAAATGCTATCCTATGGCCGTAAAACAAATGAACTATTAAATAAATTCTTCCAGACCAAAAACAAGAAAGAACTCAGGGATGAATTTATCAAATGGTCGTTAATGGAGCAGGCTAAAACCGAACTCAGCAAAAAGGAGAAAATCAAAGAGGAATTCGAGAAAAAAAATGACCAAAAAGAAAAACCACTTTCCAAAAGAGAAAGGACCAAGATCAACAAGGAGCTCAAGCAAAGGCAACAGATCAAGGAGGAAGAACTAAAAAAAATAGAGCAGGAAATTCTGCCTGAGGTCAAAAAAATAAGGGTCAAAAAAGAAAAGGTTGCAAGAGAAAAAGCCATTTTTATCAAAGACTATCAATTTCAGGTCAATGATACGGTGAGGTTAAAGGAAGGCAATGCCAAAGGTACCATCGAAAAGTTGGAAAAAAACATAGCGATCATAAACTATGGCCTTTTTACTGCCAAAACCGATGTGGCCCAGCTAGAATTAGTTAGAAAAGCTAAAAAATAAACGGTTTTATTCTTCAGTATACCTTTCCATTTCGCGATCGTAAAAAAGACTGGCTTCTTCAATAAGGCCTGCAATTTCAACGGCGATTTCCGATTCGTCCCCCCTTAACTCATCAAACCATTCAATGTCGTCATTAAGTAAATTGATGATAAAATGGGGATACTCTGTATGAACAATAAAGATATCTTCGGGATGATCGGTATTGTCTCCTAATAAAAACTTTGGTAATGTCATGGTGTGTGTTTTTCTTGGGACTCGCCTACACCGGGTGCATAAAAAAAGGCCCAGGTCTAAAAGTCGCTGGTAAAATTAATAAAAACGATGTTCAATTTCCGCAGGAATGGGTAAAAAATCTCCGGCCTTACATTCAGCGATGCGATCTACATCCATAAACTTGCCATAAATTTAAATCAACACATGGATCTCGCCCCGGTCATCAGGCAGTTGTCAATCAGTCAATCCTGGCTCATACCCCGACATTTAAGCCTTCGTGCTGAAATAATTCAATAAACCCTTTGTCATATCTTTTGGGCTTTTCAGCGCATCTAGAGCTTGGATATGCATCTTTTTATTTTAAACATCGAATTATTGAAAGTTAATCATTTTAGGAGCATATTCAATTTGTGAAAAAAAGGTATTTTAGCAACTTAATCTATGCTAACAATGAGTCAAAGAACCGTTTTTTCAATGCTGGATACGGCAGTTAACAGGTATGCAAATGATCCTTATTTAAGCCAAAAAGGTGATCAGGGCTGGGTCAGAACTTCCTTCAGTGAAGCCAAGATAAAAGCAACCCAACTTGCTACTGCTTTTTTAGAACTGGGTCTTACCAAAGAGAGTAAGGTTGCCATCTTATCAGAAGCAAAAACGGATTGGATCATAGCAGAATTCTCTGCCTTGTACGCCGGTGGAATTTCAGTGCCGCTTTCGATCAAGTTACTTCCGGAAGAAGTGCCCTTCAGGGTCAATCATTCTGACGCAAGCCTGTTCGTCATATCTGAAAATACCCTGGAAAAAGTGATCAGTCAATGGGATAAATACCAAAACAGTTCTCTTCGACTTATAGTATTGGATAAACCTTCTGAAAAAATAAGCAAACAATGTGTTCAGTACGGTTTTAATGAGCATGAATTGCTGTTTATCGATGACCTATATACGCTTGGGAAGCAAAAATTGGAAGATCATAAGGACCGACTAGCACAGATCGAAAACAATACGGAGGAAGACCAGGTGGTGACCATATCCTATACATCGGGAACCACGGGCAATCCCAAAGGCATTATGCTGACACATTTAAATTATTTTTCGAACAGCCATGCTGCCGTAGCTACATTTCAGATCAAAGAAAAGATATCAACCCTGCTTATTTTGCCAACGGACCATTCCTTTGCACATACAGTGGGTATTTATACGGCCTTGGTCAAAGGGTTATCCTTGCATTTTGTCGATGCCCGTGGCGGAGGTGTAAATGCCTTAAAAAACATCCCAAAGAACCTGATAGAAGCTGAATCAAACTTCCTTTTGACAGTGCCGGCTTTGACCAGCAATTTCATCCAGAAGTTCAAAGATGGCATAAAGGCAAAAGGAGGGCTCATCGAAGGCATTTTTAACCGCGGCGTAGCGGCAGCAATAAAAAGAAATGGGGATGGATTTTACAAACCCGGATGGGCCGTGCAGGCCAGTACCTATTTGAGCATGTTGCTGGCAGAAAAACTGATCTTTCAAAAACTTCGGTTAATTTTTGGGCCTAAAATTGAATTTTTTGTGGGCGGCGGTGCTCTGCTGGATATCAAACAGCAGCAATTTTATAAAGCCATAGGCATTCCTGTATATCAGGGATATGGCTTGACCGAAGCCACTCCTATAATCTCCACCAATACCCCTTTTAACTATAAAATGGGCACTTCGGGAAAAATACTTGAAGGGATCACTTGTAAGATCTGTGATGAAAACGGCAAGGAATTAGACCAGGGGGAGAAAGGAGAAATAGTGATCCAGGGAGACAATGTGATGAAAGGCTATTATAAAAACGATATGGCTACCTCAGAAACGATCAAAGATGGTTGGTTGTTTACCGGAGATCTGGGCTATATGGATAAAGATGACTTTTTGGTGGTCGTGGGAAGGGAAAAAGCCCTGCTCATCTCTGAAGACGGAGAAAAATACTCTCCTGA
>JBFFLO010000120.1:0-7589 GCA_041554895.1 Lutimonas sp.
AATTCCATTAGTGGAAGAAATTATCGATAAATATAAATCTGAATTTTACGAATGGTTGAATTTCAGAAGAAGCACTCCTGCCATCAATTCTCTCAAGAAGTCTTTGGAAATCATCCAGCAAGATGCTATTTCCTTGCATTCAAAAAAATACGAGGATATAAATGCTGAACTTGTTGAGGACATCACCTCTCAAATGATCAACAAAATCGTATCTAAGTTTGCCATGCACTTAAAGTCTGAAAACACACAGGCAAATCAAAGTATCAAGGTAATGAAAGACGTATTTAACTTAGAGCCTACAGAAAATTAATATGAACAGAACTATTAGAATTGGAACCAGGTCCAGTGAATTGGCACTTTGGCAGGCAGATACTGTCTCTAACCAACTGAAATACCTTGGACATGAAACAGAGATCGTCAAGATAGATTCTATCGGTGATGAGGTGCTCAACAAACCTCTATATGAACTTGGCACTACTGGGGTTTTTACCAAAAATCTCGACGTAGCCTTGCTAAATGACAAAATAGATATCGCAGTCCATTCTTTAAAAGATGTCCCTACAATATTGCCAAAAGGGATCGTACAGGCTGCAGTTCTAAAAAGGGGATTGCATCATGACATACTTGTATTAAAAGACAATGAGGATTTTTTTACAAAAAAAACCGCCACCATTGCAACAGGAAGCTTAAGACGAAAGGCACAATGGCTTTATCGGTTTCCTCATCATGAGATCACTGATTTACGAGGCAATGTCAATACCCGAATTAGAAAACTAAAAGAAAATAACTGGAATGGGGCCATTTTCGCCATGGCAGGACTTAAACGGATTGGTATCTTACCCGACAATGTCCTAAAACTCGACTGGATGATCCCCGCCCCTGCTCAGGGAGCCGTAATGGTTGCCGCGCTGGAGAAAGATACAGAATTACTTGAAATATTGTCAGAACTCAATGACAAGGAGACTGAAATCTGTGTGGGCATAGAACGGGAATTCCTCCATAAACTGGAAGGTGGCTGTTCAGCGCCTATCGGGGCCCTTGCCATGATCAAAGATGACGAACTCAAATTTAAAGGGGCCTTATTCAGCACCGATGGGAAACAAAAAATTGAATTTTCAAAAACCGTTCCTGCCAATCATACGACAGATATTGCTCAGTTTGCCGCTTCTTATATCCTCGAGAAAGGAGGAAAAAAAATGATGAGAAAGGAAGGTGAAGTTGAAAAAGAGATCAATATCTTTTCTACCAAGCATTTATCCATAGGACAGAAAAGCGCTCTGAATCAGGGAATAGGAACTGATATGAGTGATTTTATCACCATCAGATATAACCGAATAAAACCTGCCGTAGTTAAGGAGCCTATAAAAAACGTTATTTTTACAAGTCAAAATGCGGTGGAATCCGTTGCAGATAGTTTTATGGCTTCAGAACTTAATTTTGAGCATATATATTGTGTAGGCAGACGTACTAAACGGTTGATAGAAAAGAGTATAGGTAAAGTTACCCATGTCGAGAATTCAGCAAGCAATCTGGCTAATTATTTGGCAAAGGAAATCAAAAATCAAAAAGCAACCTACTTCTGTGGCGATAAAAGAAGGGATGAGCTGCCCGATATACTGAGCAATCATGGCATCATATTGAACGAAGTGATCGCCTACCAAACGTTGTTAAGTCCGAACAAGCTCACAAAAAAATATGATGGCATCCTGTTTTTTAGTCCCTCAGGGATAGACAGTTTTCTGAGCAAAAACAGTGTCGGCCAGGAGGTTGCCTTTTGTATTGGAGGAACCACTGCTAAAGAGGCTGAAAAACATTTTAAAACAGTTGTGGAGGCAAAACTTCCTTCAGTTGAAAGTGTACTGAATTCAGTCAATGCTTATTTTATAAAATAAACCATTCATGATGAACAGAACTAGGCGACTTAGGCGAAATGAAAGCATCAGAAGACTGGTAAGAGAAAACAGCCTTCAGCTCAATGATCTCATATACCCAATTTTTATTGAAGAAGGACAAGGTATCGAAACTGAAATTGTTTCTATGCCTGGGATCAAAAGATACTCTCTAGATACCATTTCCAAAGAACTTGATGAGGTCAGTAAATTGGATATTCCCGCCATACTCCTTTTTGGTATTCCGAGTTCAAAAGATGAGACTGGCTCTGAAACATGGAACGATAAGGGAATCATACAACGAGCCATCCGATTTATCAAAAAACACTATCCGCAATTATATGTGATCACAGATGTTTGTTTTTGTGAATACACCAGTCATGGCCATTGTGGAATTATCCATGACAATGATGTGGATAATGATGCCACCCTGGTAAATATTGCCAAGCAGGTGATATCTCACGCTAAAGCCGGGGCTGACATGGTTGCGCCTTCCGGAATGATGGATGGCATGATCGCAGCCATACGTGAAGCCTTGGACCAAACTGGTTTCCCAAATCTTCCTGTGATGTCATACGCTGTTAAATACGCTTCTGCGTTTTACGGGCCGTTCAGGGATGCAGCAGATTCTACCCCAAGTTTTGGCGATCGAAGAACCTATCAAATGGACCCGTCTAATCGTGACGAGGCCCTAAGAGAAGCCAATTTTGACGATCAGGAAGGCGCTGATATCCTGATGGTGAAACCTGCCCTCTCCTATCTCGATATCATTAGAGATGTAAAGAACAACTTTGACCGTCCGGTTGCCTGCTATAATGTAAGCGGGGAATACGCGATGATCAAAGCTGCAGCAGAAAAAGGATGGATAGATGAAGAAAAAGTGATGATGGAAAGTTTGTTGTCCATGAAAAGAGCCGGAGCTGATATTATCATCACTTATTTTGCAAAAGACGTAGCAAAAGTTCTAATGAAAAAATAGCTAAAATTAAGGACGAAAAAATCAAGATATGAAATTAGATAAATCCATAGACCTGTTCAATAAAGGACAAAAAAATCTTGTCGGCGCGGTGAATTCCCCGGTAAGAGCTTTTAAATCAGTGGGTGGTGTCCCCGTTTTTATTGATCATGCAAAGGGAAGTAAAATATTTGATGTAGATGGCAATGAATACATAGATTTGGTGCTTTCTTACGGACCAATGATATTGGGCCACCGTCATACAAAAGTGGAAAGATCCATAAAAAAAGCCTTGAAAAAAGGCTATACTTTCGGAGCCTCGACAAATAAAGAGATCAAACTGGCCAAAATGGTTTGTGATGCCTTTCCCGGTATGGATAAAGTCCGCTTTGTCAATTCAGGTACAGAGGCAGTTCTGAGTGCTATCAGGCTGGCAAGAGCTTTTACCGGGCATGATAAGATCATTAAATTTGCAGGCTGTTACCACGGTCATTCAGATGCCTTGCTTGTAGCTGCCGGATCCGGTTTGGCGACATTGAGCCTGCCAGGCAGCAAAGGCGTTCCGGATGAAGCGGTAAAAAACACGCTTATTGCAGAATACAACAATATTGAAAGTGTGTCACAACATCTGGAAGCCCATAAGGATATTGCAGCCGTTATTATTGAACCGATTGCCGGAAATATGGGCGTGGTTGAACCTACTCAGGAATTTATCCAAGAACTCAGATCGATTACCCGTGACAAGGGAATCTTGTTGATCATGGATGAAGTCATGACAGGGTTTAGATCAAAATTTGGCGGAGCTCAGGAATTATTGGGCGTTGAGGCCGATATCACTTGTTTGGGAAAAGTGATCGGAGGCGGATTTCCCGTTGGTGCTTATGGAGCAAGGAATGAAATTATGGAAATGGTTGCGCCGTTAGGAGATATGTACCAGGCCGGAACACTTTCCGGCAACCCAATTGCCATGGCTTGCGGAATAGCAACTTTAAAACAGCTCAAAAGACAAAATCCTTATAAATCATTTCATAAGAAAGCTACAAAGATCAGGGAAATGCTTCTTTCATCAGCCGAAAAGTATGGGGTTGATTTACAGGTCAATCATTTTGGCTCTATGATCAATCCATTTTTTACGAGTCAGGAAGTGACCGATTTTAAATCAGCTCAAACAAGCGATACAGACAGTTTTAAAGTTTTTTTCTGGCAAATGATGGAGCATGGCGTATTTTTACCGCCATCTCAATTTGAAGCCTGGTTCCTCTCATCAGCTTTAGACAAAAAAGACCTTGAAAAGATTGAAAAGGCGATTGACCTGTCCATGGCCAAAGTCGCAGAAAAACAAAAAATAAAATAAGACAGCAAACAAGTAATATTGTTTGCATATAGCGAATTACAATTATGATCAAAAACGATTTATATCTAAGGGCCCTAAGAGGCGAAACCGTTGCAAGACCTCCGGTGTGGATGATGCGTCAGGCAGGAAGATATTTACCCGAATTTATTGCGATTAGAGAAAAATATGATTTTTTCACGCGCTGCAGGACTCCAGAACTGGCTGCTGAAATTACGGTACAGCCCATCCGAAGGTATGGTATGGATGCAGCCATCCTTTTTTCAGATATCCTGGTGGTTCCACAGGCCATGAATATTCCCTTTGAAATGAAGGCAGGGATAGGCCCTTATCTGCCGAACCCTATCAGATCGCAGAAAGATGTTGACCAGACCATCGTTCCTGACATCAACGAAGAATTAGGTTATGTGATGGATGCCATTAAAATGACCAAGGAAATGCTGAACAATGAGATTCCTTTGATCGGTTTTGCAGGATCTCCATGGACCGTTTTCTGTTATTGCGTTCAAGGGCAGGGATCAAAATCTTTTGACAAAGCCAAGGAATTTTGTTTTACACAACCTGTGGCCGCTCATCAGTTGCTTCAAAAAATCACTGACACCACGATTGCCTATTTGAAAGAAAAGGTCAAAGCCGGAGTTGATGCGGTTCAGATTTTTGATTCTTGGGGAGGAATGTTGTCTCCTGTTGATTATCAGGAATTTTCATGGAAATATATACAACAAATCATAGACGCGCTGCATACAGAAGCCCCCGTAATTGCTTTTGGCAAGGGTTGCTGGTTTGCCTTGGAAGAAATGGCACAATCCAAAGTATCTGCTCTGGGTGTTGACTGGACCGTTAGCCCAAAAACAGCCCGTGCTTTAACCCACAACAAGGTTACATTACAAGGGAATTTGGATCCGTCAAGATTATTATCGACTCCCGGAGACATCAAGAAGCTGGTAACGCAAATGATCAACGAATTTGGAAAAGACAAATACATTGTTAATTTAGGGCATGGTATTTTACCTAATATCCCTGTAGATCATGCCAAGGCCTTTATTGATGCGGTAAAAGAATACAAAGCTTAATAAGCCTTTAAAGAAATAAGAAATGAATAAAGAACTCATTCAAAAATACAATATTCCCGGTCCCAGGTATACAAGTTATCCAACTGTTCCGTTTTGGGACAAAGAAGGGATCTCTATGGACCATTGGAAGGAAACAACTGTTAGGGCTTTTAAGGAAAGTAATGACAAAGAAGGTATCAGTTTATATATTCATCTGCCCTTTTGTGAAAATCTATGCACCTTTTGTGCCTGTCATAAAAGAATTACAAAAAGACACAGTGTTGAGCAGCCTTATATTGAAACTGTGCTTAAAGAATGGGACCTGTATTGCGACCTTTTGGGGGACACGCCAAAAATAAGGGAGATTCACTTAGGTGGCGGCACACCGACTTTCTTTTCTTCGGAAAATCTAAGAAAATTAATTGACGGAATTTTTAAAAGGGCTGAGAAGTTCAAGGAATTTGAATTTAGTTATGAAGCCCATCCTAACCATACAAGCGAAGATCAGTTGCAAACATTATATGATCTTGGCTCAAGAAGAAATAGTTTTGGCATCCAGGACTATGACCCTGTGGTTCAGAAAGCCATCAACAGAGTTCAGAGTTTTGAGCAAATTGAAAAAATTCATAAACTGTCAAAAAAAACTGGTTACAGCTCTATAAGCCATGATCTTGTTTTTGGGCTTCCCTTTCAAACAGAACAGAGCATACGAAATACCATTAAGAATACGGTTGCGCTTAAACCAGATCGGATTGCCTATTACAGTTATGCGCATGTGCCATGGATCAAGGGAGTAGGTCAACGCGGATTTGACGATAACGATCTTCCAAAAGACAAGGAAAAGCGTCATTTATATGAATTAGGAAAACAACTTTTCTTTGATGCCGGTTATGTCGAGATTGGTATGGACCATTTTGCCTTACCTACAGATTCTCTTTATAAGGCCATGACATCCAAAAAATTGCATAGGAATTTCATGGGCTATACCGCAGGAAAGACCGAGCTTATGATAGGGCTTGGCATGTCTTCCATCAGTGATTCCTGGTATGCATTTGCTCAAAATGAGAAAACAATTGAAGACTATACTGAAAAAGTTAACCAAGGTATTATACCTATTTTCAGGGGCCATTTACTTACTGAAAATGACCTGATCATCAGAAAGCATATCCTTAATTTGATGTGTAATCTTGAGACTGAATGGAATCTGGATCTTGATGAAGAAACCAAAACTGGCATTTTGGAAAGGTTAAAAGAGATATTTGACGATGGGCTTATCGAAATTTCAGGGAACAAATTAATCGTCAAGGAGAAAGGGCGTATGTTCGTCAGAAATATTTGTATGGCCTTTGATCTCAGGCTTATCAACAATAAACCCGAGACCAGGATCTTTTCCATGACAATTTAAGCCATCAGTTTTATAAGCTTATCTGCCTTAAGCACCATTATTTGGTTTTTGAAGCATATTTCTTCATGAACTTATCTAATTTAGGGTTGATCACGGCCCTGCAATACCCTTGATTTTTGTTATTGTTGTAATAATTTCTATGGTAATCTTCAGCTTGATAAAATACACCTATAGCCGATATTTCAGTAACAATTGGATCAGGATAAACACCTTCTGCCGTTAATTGTGCAATGATGGTTTCTGCATCCTTTTTCTGTTCTTCATTGTGAAAAAAGATAGCCGACCTGTATTGCGTACCCACATCAGCGCCTTGACGGTTCAAGGTCGTTGGATCGTGGGTATAGAAAAACACATCCAGTAATTCTCTGTAAGAGATCACAGCTGGATCATAAGTAATCTGAATCGCCTCAGCATGACCTGTAGTTCCGGTACAAACCTCCTCGTATGATGGGTTTTTCACTGTACCACCGGTATAACCCGGAAGTACTGTTTCAACACCTTTAAGTTGCTGAAATATGGCTTCGGTACACCAAAAACATCCATTTCCGAAGGTAGCAATTGCAAGATTATCTTTCATATTTTTTTTGTTTTGTTGAGCTGATATTGACAGGGTTGAAAAAACTATAACCAAGTATAAAAATGAATGAGGTAATTTCATGTTGCTTGTTTTAGTCCTTTAGGACGCATAAATCCTTCCGTCATTACACCCGTCATATCAATTTTTAGGAATCAGTTGATAAGGAAATGCGATTAGGCTTTCAGCCCCGTTTTTACCTACACTGGCAACACCAAAAAGATAGTTGTCAATCACCAGGTTCTCAAAGGTGTAATTGTTCTTTTTCCCGATAAAACGACTGAACTCCCATTGGGAAGAAGTTGTCTTTCTCCAATAAACTTTGTAGCCCAACAGTCCATTATCCTTGCTTTCATCCCATTG
>JBFFLO010000121.1:0-7365 GCA_041554895.1 Lutimonas sp.
ATAGTTGTCAATCACCAGGTTCTCAAAGGTGTAATTGTTCTTTTTCCCGATAAAACGACTGAACTCCCATTGGGAAGAAGTTGTCTTTCTCCAATAAACTTTGTAGCCCAACAGTCCATTATCCTTGCTTTCATCCCATTGCAATTTTGCAGAAGCTTCAACGGCTCCTCCAATACTGAGGTTTTTCGGAGCTTCCGGAGCTGAGGCCAGTGAAGCCAAGGTTAATGCATTGACTGCGGTCAACTTAGCCGCATAGTTAAAATCAACTCCCTCGATCACGTCTCCGTAACTGATACCGTTTTCTTCTCTGATATCCTGATGTTGTCTATTGTAATTCTCATGGCTTTCCATGATCCGGACACCTGTAAAACCCTCATCGTTAAATGGCCTGTGATGGCCACCTCTTCCAAACCTGTCCAATCTGTAAATCATAATGGCGTCAAGATTGGTCATGTATTCATCGGTTATTCTATCGATATACCTTGCCAATTGCCTGGAGGGTCCATCAACTTCACCACCGTAAAACCTCATGGCCTTCCTTTCTTCTTCTGTTAATTTCATAGAAATGGCCTCAGAAAAAACCCGAAAGGTCGTATTGTCAATAACACCATCAATTCCGTGGTAGTTACCGATCATGTCATTATTGATCACCCCAATAATATCCCATCCTTCTTTTTTTGCCTTTTGAGCCAAATGTTTACCTCCGAACAATCCTTGCTCTTCACCTGAAAGCCCTACATATATGATCGATACAGGAAACTGGTATTTTGACAAGATCCTTGCAGCTTCAATTGTCCCTGCCATTCCGGAGGCATTGTCATTCGCGCCGGGAGCATCATCGGTAAAATTATTCGGGTCAGAAACCCTGCTATCGATATCCCCGGACATGATCATGTAACGATTCGGATACCTTGTACCTGTTTGGATCGCCATCACATTGACAATATAGGTATCCTTGGTGATTCTTTTGTCATTTTTTGGCTCAAGAGTTGACTGATATTGAATATTAAGACATCCATTACAAGCTTCTGAAATCTTGTCGAACTCACTTTTGATCCAGCGTCGTGCCGCCCCAATACCCCTTTTTTCCGATACAGTATCTGACAAGGTATGACGGGTGCCAAAATCGACCAGTTTGTTAATGTCCTTTTCTATCCTTTCCGCAGAAGGAGCTTCTGCGATCTCATATAATAATTCTGAAACCTTGGTTTGAGCCGCCACTGATGTTCCCAATACCACTAACAAATAAAATAAATAATTCTTCATATACGATTTTTACAATTTTTCAATAACTTCAATAACCTTAGACAACATCTCATCTGTAAATTCCAGGTGTGTGACAATTCTTAACTTTCCTTCACCCATAGAAATCAACTTTATCTGCTCCCTTTCCAAGGCTGTTAAAAACAATTTCTCATCAAGATGCTGGTGCAATTTAAAAATGATGATATTGGTCTCAACAGGTTCTACTTTTTCTACCCAATCAGATGCCTTGAGGGCCTTTCCCAGTATTTTGGCCCGATCATGGTCTTCCTGCAGTCTGTCAACATGGTGGTCAAGTGCATAAATTCCTGCAGCTGCAAGATAACCTACTTGTCGCATACCTCCTCCAAAAAGCTTTCGGAGCCGAATGGCCTTATGGATATTTTCTTCCGAAGATAAAAGCAATGACCCGATAGGTGCGCCCAAACCTTTAGATAAACAGATTGATATGGAGTCAAATAGTTTCCCATATTGTTTTGGTTCCTCATTTTTGGCCACCAGCGCATTGAACAGGCGCGCCCCGTCTAAATGATAAGCAAGGCCTTGTTCTGCACAGACCTTTTGAATTTTCTCTAATTCGGCATAATCCCAGCAGGCACCTCCTCCTTTATTGGTTGTGTTTTCAACCACCACAAGGCTTGAAAGGGGCAAATAGTATTGTTCCGGATCATTGATGGCCTCATTTAGCTGCTCAGCCTTAAACATTCCTCTGTGTCCGTCAATAAGTTTACAGGAAACCCCTGAATGAAAAGACGCCCCTCCGCTTTCATAATTATAAACATGCGACCATTTATCGCAGATCAATTGTTCTGCAGGTTGGGTATGCAATTTTATAGCCGTTTGATTTGCCATGGTACCTGAAGGAAAGAACAGTGCTGCCTCCATACCGAAAAGCGTTGAAATTTTATTTTGCAGCTTAATAACCGTGGGATCTGCATGAAAGACGTCATCTCCAACTTCAGCCTTCATCATAAAATTCAGCATCTCAGGGGTAGGACGCGTGATCGTGTCGCTTATCAGGTTAATCTCTTTGTTGATCATCATGATTTTTATTTGGGTATCAGTCTTTAAAACGGCTGACTAGTCGACCTAGAAAATCAAAACTGCTTTCCAGATCGAATTTAAAAACATCATTTTCTTTTTTTTGTGCCAACTGGTTGATGGCAATATCGGTTAATTGTAAAATTCTGGGGTATCCTCCTGTAGTAGGGCAATCTCTCATCAATATGATCAACGTTCCGGAAGGGGTAAGCTGCACTGTTCCCGGAATTGTCGTAGAAGTAATGATCTCCCCATCTTTTAAACCTGGGAACTTATTTTTTAACTGATACCCCATCCTGTTATTCATACCACCAACCTTAAACCGCTTTGAAAAAAGCAGCTCCCGGTGCATTTTTGTGAGCCGGTTGAATTCCGGGCCTTTGGTCACTTCCAGTTTCCCAGTCTCAAAATGTGCGCTTTTCACCTTGATTTTAGAAGAGGTCAACTCCAGGTCATTACCATAAGAAGCAATTCTTAGACGATCTCCTTTGCGGACCGTTTCCTGTAATGTAATTCCTTCATAATAGGAATAACTCTTTAATTTGTTCTCAGTAAGAAACCCTCCCTTTACGCCAAGATACGCGCGCGCACCACTTTTAAGTGCACCAAAACTCAAAACATCACTGGTTTTAACCTCATAAACATGATTCATTTTGATGGGTAGGCCATTGATTTCCGGAGATATATCTGCACCCGTAAGGACCATCAGAGAGTGATCCTCAAACATTATTTTAGGCCCGATCATGGTTATTTCCATCACAGGCAATTTTTCATCATTATTGAGCAACTTATTTGCCAGGATAGCGCTGTATTTATCCATGGCTCCTGAAATAGGCACCCCGAAAGAACGATATCCTTTCCTTCCCAGATCCTGGATAGAAGAATGCATTCCTTCTGCTAATATCAAAATATTGTTATCCATAAATCTCACTTTCCATTTTATATACACCAGCCTCAACTTCTTTCTTGATGGCTGTATGCCTCAATTTGTCCACAGGCATGAATTTCACCTGATCTCCGGCTACGGCAAAACATGGAGGAAACTTATCCACGTCAAAAAAACTCAATGGAGAATTTCCAATAATATTCCACCCTCCAGGACTTTCTTTTGGATAAATGCCGGTTTGATTTCCAGCTATTGCGACGTCTCCTTTGCTTATCTTCATTCTTGGCTGGTCCTTTCTTGAGTACTCCAACTCTTTTGCCAACCCTCCCAGATATAGGAACCCAGGCAAAAAGCCAATAAAATAAACATCGTATAAGGGTTCGCTGTGAAGGGCTATGATTTTTTCCTTTTTTAGCTTTTTGGCTTTGGCCATTGTATTCAGGTCCAGTGCAAATTCATCGTCATAACAAACCGGGATCTTCCATATTTTATTTGCGGTAAGCAGTTTTTGATCTTTTGATGCGTAGATTTCTTTAAGATCAGCCACCACACCAGAGTATTTTATCCTGGCAGTATCGAAAAAAACCGTCAGTGAATTATAGGCCGGCACCGTTTCCAAAACATACTCTCCCATATCCACCTGGATCTTGTGCCTGAACAAACTGATATTTTTCAAAATATCCTTTTCTATCCTTTTCGGCCATTGGATAAGAACCGCAATGCTTCCTAATGGCTTATATGTTAACTTGTATAAATTCAATTGATTTGATTTTTAAAATCATATAATAACTTAGCAATTTGAACTGCATTTACATGATCTCCATGTATACAAATGGTATCAATGGCAGCTCTTTTTGTAACGCCATTAAGGGATGTGATACAATGCCTGTTTATCACTTCATCGATCCTTAACTTTATATCTTCAGGATCCTCTATAATGGCATTTGCTGCTGTTCTTGAAACCAGGGAAAAGTCATCGTTATACTGTCGATCGGCGAAAACTTCGACACAAATGGAAATACCTCTTTGCCTTGCCAGGCTTTCAATCACCGAATTAAACGGTACATATAAGTAGATGTTTTCGTTAAGCTCCTGCATCACTTCAACGACCAATTCTGCCATTTCTACTGACTTTGCAGCTAAGTTGTAAAGGGCCCCATGTGGTTTAACATGATGAAGTCCGATGCCAAATGATGCCACAATTTCATTGAGATTTTCGATTTGATCCATCAGCTGACTCTTTAATAGTTGCTTTGGTACTTTCAGCTCTTTTCTTCCAAAATGTTCACGATCAATAAAAGAGGGATGCGCACCGATTTTAACGTTGTGTTTTTGAGCCATCATCACCGTATCTCTCATGCTTTTGGCATTCCCTGCATGTCCGCCACAGGCAATATTACAAGAGTCAAGGTAGGCCATGATCTCATGATCATTACCAATGCCTTCGCCCAAATCACAATTAATATCCATCTCTAAACCGAATAAAACACTTTCCAAATACTCTTGGCCCCTAAAAAAATAGCAACGCCTAAGATAATAAATCCAAAAATATTTTGAGTCAAGTTATTGACGTAACTTCCTAAAATACTTCTTTTGTTCATAACCCATAAAAGAAAGCCACTAATAACAGGCAACAGGATACCATTAGTTACCTGAGCAAATTTGATAATCTCAATAGGTTTAATGCTTAGGGAAGAGAAAAGCACCCCTAAAAAAAGAATAAACATCCAAACCGATCGCATCTTTTTTGATTTCATGCCATCCTTCCAGCCAAATATACCTCTGGCCACATATGCCGCAGCCAGCGGGGCCGTAATTGCCGATGTAATTCCGGAAGCAAAAAGACCCAATGCCATAAAATATTTCGCTGATTTTCCATATAACGGAACCAAACCTTCAGCCAGGTCTGCGGCATTTTGAATCTCAATTAGTTGAGAACCTGCAGCAGATATGATAATCGCCATAGAAACCACCCCTCCTACTAAAATCGCAACGATTGTATCTTTTACAACAAACTTCAAGTCAGCAGGTTTTTTCCATTTTTCCTTTACTAACGAGGCATGTAAAAAAAGATTATAGGGCACCACAGTGGTCCCGATAAGCCCGACTATGGTCAGCAAGCCATTTTCAGGTATAGAAGGGTTAAAAAGGCCCTTAAAAACCGCCCCTGGATCAGGCCTTGTTAAAAAGGCCGTTACCAAAAAAGAAAAACTCATCAAAACCACAAGGGCAATAAGGCTTCTTTCCAATACCTTATAACTTCCCGTGTACAACAAACCAAAAGCCAAACCTCCAAGAATAAGACTTAAAAAGTTGATCTCCCAGCCCAGGAGCACAAGTTTGTTGTTTGGGAAAATAGTTGAGAGGCCCAAAACGCCTCCACTTATATTCCCTGCCTCATAAGCCGCATTACCTACAATAATTGCAGAAAGGACCAATATGATGGCTGCGGACCTGAGCAGGGGTTGCTTAATTTCCTGACGCAGAACTTCGGATAATCCTTTTTGACTGATCAGGCCAAGACGTGCAGACATTTCCTGTAAAACAATGGTAGCGCCTATAGACAGTAGCATGGCCCAAAGCAGCTGATACCCAAAATCAACCCCTGCAATACTGCAAAGCGTAACGGTTCCAGGCCCGATAAAAGCCGCCGCGATAAGGGTGGCAGGACCAATTTGAGAAAACCATTTTTTCATCAGCGCTAAAAATTAGTCCATGCCTATGGGAGATCCGTCCGGGATCTTAGGCGCCACTTTGGTGTATTTCATTGAAGGGTCCTTCATAAACTTGCGAATTGTTTCAGCCCAATAGACGTCCATATCTCTTTGAGCTCCTTTGGATTTATTACTATCCAAATAAGTAACCAGTTCTTTCAATTTTTTAAAACCAACTGCTTTTACCTGCGGATAGACCCCATCACCCACCAATAAATGAAAAACATTATAGAGCAACTGTTCATTTATTACTTGTTGTAATTCAGTATCCTGATCAGTTTTATGCACCTTTCTAAAAGAATGATCAAACAGCACATCAAAAACTTCACCAAGACCTAATTGCTTTTCATTCAAGCTTTTATTCGCTATTAACCTTGAGACCCTCTCAGGATGCAGGATAAAAGAAAAGGTCAGGTCTGAAGCGGTAGCTGCTGCCCCAAAAGGGTCAAAAGCCACTCCCAGCTTGCTTTTGAATGACTCCCTGGACCTGCCATAACCCATTGCTCTGGGAGGGAAAAGCGCGAGAACTTGTGCAGGAATCTTTAAAGTTTGCACATCTACAGTGTTCATCAATACCCCCAGTGCCCTTCTTTGCTCACCAGGATCTAATTGTTTTACGACAAGCGGCGCATCTCCTTTGACGGCATAAGCATAGTCCAATCCGCCAATAATCTTGCTGACTGCTTCTGTTTGGTACCTGTGGTAAAAATATAAGGGAACAAAAACATCTTCCAAACTCGTATAGGCATCATCCTTTTTAATATTATCCAAAGAAAACCTGTTTATGGCGAATTTTCGAACTTCTAATACGTTATCAAGCTCTTTAACAATATCATTACCATTGTCCCATAAATGGGCATAGGCATGTGCACCTCCCTGAGCCCTTGCGTCACTATCAGAAATATACCTGAAACCTTTGCTGTAAGCATCATCCAAAACCCCTTGCAGGTTCTCACCTTCATTCTCCGGAAACTCACCATAAGCATAGGTCACCGTAATTTTATCCCAGTCACCTATTCCGGTTGTATATGCATTGGAAAAATCAAGTCGATCACCTGCTACGCTTATCAAGGGGTGAGGATAGTCCATTACCGAAGCCCTGTTCTGCGTGCTTGCCGCAAAATTATGAGCAAACCCCAAAGTATGCCCTACTTCATGAGCAGATAACTGCCTGATGCGTGCCAGGGCCATTTCCATGGCAAACTGATCATTTATTTCATTATTTGCATAGGGAGCCTGAAGGGCCTGGGCTATCAAAAAATCTTGCCTGATCCTTAAAGAACCAAGGCTAACATGGCCCTTAATGATCTCTCCTGTTCTTGGGTCTGATATGTTACTTCCGTAACTCCAGCCTCTGGTCGATCTGTGTACCCATTGAATAACATTATATCTCAGGTCTAAAGGATCAGCATCATCCGGAAGGATTTTTACCTGAAAGGCATTCAGATAACCTGCCGCCTC
>JBFFLO010000122.1:0-7352 GCA_041554895.1 Lutimonas sp.
ATAGTATTATTCGATTTAATGGAGCATCAAAACTTAATTAGTATAAAATCTTTATTTTTGAGGATAAAGACCAGTGATCATGAAAAAAATAGTACAGATTGGTATCGCTGTCAAAAACCTACAATCATCCAACTTGCTTTTTACGAGTCTATTTGGAGAAAAACCTTATAAAACGGAGCTCGTGGAGACCGAAGGTGTCTCAACTTCCTTTTTTCAGGTAGGCCCTAATAAAATCGAATTGCTACAGGGAATTTCAAAAGAAAGCCCCATTTCCAAGTTTATAGATAAAAAAGGAGAAGGAATCCATCATATCGCTTTTGAAGTGGAAAACATTTTTAACGAAATTCAAAGATTAAAAAGTGAAGGCTTTATAATGATTCATGACGAACCTAAAAAAGGAGCAGATAACAAGCTCATTGCTTTTCTTCATCCAAAGAGCAGCAATGGTGTGCTGATTGAGCTATGCCAGGAGCTAGAAAGATAAGCAATTTGACATTGAATTTTTATTTGCCCTTTATGCAGAAATAATTACCTTGCAATTCGCAAAAAGCTTCGAAATTTTATGAGTAAATCCTTTGAAAAATACCAGAAAAGAAGACTCAGATCTTCTTATATATCGGTAGTGATCAGTATTTCTTTGGTTCTTTTCTTATTAGGGGTTTTAGGGCTGCTTGTCTTGAACACAAAAAAAGTATCCAATTACTTTAAAGAAAGCGCGGCGATTACTTTATTTCTAAAAAACGATGTAAGCCGTGACCAGATCTTAAATCTTCAAGTCTCTATTGACGAGCAAAATTTTACGAAAAGCACACGATTTATTTCGAAGGAGGAGGCAGCCGAGATTTATAAAAAAGAGAATGGTGAGGACTTTATGGATTTCCTTGGTTACAATCCCCTTGAAAATTCTATCGATATTTATGTGAAGGCCGAATTTGTTTCTCCAGAAAAGATGGAGGAGATCGAAGCAATGTATAAGACCAATCAATATGTTTCATCTGTTTCTTATGATAAACCATTGATAGACCTTCTCACAAAAAATGTACGTAGGATCAGTTTATTCATACTTGTATTTTGCGGACTTGCGACCTTGGTGGTAGTTGTGCTTATCAATAGTTCCATCAGGTTATCTGTTTATTCGAAAAGGTTTACGATAAAAACCATGCAAATGGTTGGTGCGACAAAGCGGTTCATAAGAAAACCATTTATTTGGAAC
Source organism: Lutimonas sp. (assembly GCA_041554895.1). Classification (GTDB taxonomy): domain Bacteria; phylum Bacteroidota; class Bacteroidia; order Flavobacteriales; family Flavobacteriaceae; genus Lutimonas. The sequence goes on from JBFFLO010000122.1 coordinate 1,214, forward strand.
AGTGTTAAATTAGGGATTATTGGAGCTATACTTGCCATAGTTGAATTGTCCTTGCTTTTATATTATATGAATACGATTTTCCCTGAATTTGGAATGATTGATAACAGAATAGAGTTGGCCAGTTTGTTTGGAATCATATTTGGAATGGGCATCCTCCTTACCTGGATAAGCACCTTTTTGGCAACACAACGCTTTTTAAATTTACGAACTGACGAATTATACTACTAATATGGCGAAGAAAAATAAAGATCAAGGTGAATTCCTTTTTGGGAAAAAAAATTACCTGATCATGATTATAGGTGTAACCGTAATTTTAATTGGATTTGCGCTTATGATGGGCGGAGGAAGTGATGATCCCAGCATATTTAATGAAGAAATCTATAACTTTAGAAGGATCAGGTTGGCCCCAACGATAGTGCTTGTTGGTTTAGCTATCGAAGTTTATGCCATCATGGCCAATCCCGGCAAATAACTTTAAAGCAAGAATACTAACGCTTATTGACACCCTGCAATCATGAATTACTTAGAAGCTATAATCCTTGGGATCGTCCAGGGTCTTACAGAGTTCTTGCCTGTTTCATCAAGTGGCCATTTGGAATTGGCCAAGGTTATATTTGGAGATAATTCCCTGCCGAAAGAAAGCCTCACTTTTACAGTTGTTTTGCATTTTGCAACGGCACTGAGTACATTGGTCATCTTCAGAAAGGATGTAATAGACATCATAAAAGGACTCTTGAAATTCAAAAAGAATGAAGAGTTTTTGTTCTCCGTCAAGATTATTATATCAATGATCCCTGCAACGATCATTGGTTTGATGTTTGAAAAAGAGCTGGAAGCTTTTTTCAACAGAAATGTATTGCTGGTTGGATTCATGCTCCTCATTACCGGGCTCTTGCTGTTTTTGGCCGACAAAGCCAAAAATACCGATAAAGATGTCTCAAATTTAAACGCTCTTATTATTGGTATTTCGCAAGCAATTGCCATGTTGCCGGGAATTTCACGTTCGGGAGCAACAATTTCGAGTTCGGTGCTTCTTGGCGTCGATAGGACCAAATCCGCCCGATTTTCATTTTTAATGGTGGTCCCTTTAATTTTAGGCAAGGTTGCCAAAGATTTTATGGAAGGTCAGATCAGTTTTAGTGATGAAAATTTTGGGGTTATGTCGGTTGGATTTATTGCAGCGTTTATTTCAGGCCTGTTGGCCTGTAACTGGATGATCAGCTTGGTAAAGAATAGCAAACTCTACTATTTCTCGGCCTATTGTTTTATTGTTGGAACCGGTGCTATCGGTTACGCATATTTTTATATGTAATGGAAGTTGAAGATTTTTTAAACGGAAAGGTTCTCATCATTGACAAACCTTTGAACTGGACTTCTTTTCAGGTAGTCAATAAAATACGCTGGGCTATTCGTAAAAAATTCAATCTAAAAAAAATAAAGGTGGGTCATGCAGGAACGCTTGATCCATTGGCTACAGGTTTATTGATCGTTTGCACCGGTAAAATGACCAAAAACATCAATGAGTATCAGGCCGAGAACAAGGAGTATACAGGTACCATAACACTAGGGGCTACAACCCCCTCTTTTGATCTTGAAACTGAGATTGATCGATCCTTTCCAATTGAACATATTACCGAAGAACTCATTTATGCTACTGCTGAATCTTTCACAGGTTTGATCAAGCAAAAACCACCAATCTATTCTGCCATTAAAAAAGATGGCATAAGACTGTATGAGTTAGCACGAAAGGGAGAGGAGACAGACATTAAATCAAGGGAAGTACATATTTTTGATTTTGAAATAACCAAAATTGAATTACCTGTAGTGCACTTTAGGATTGTCTGTAGTAAGGGCACTTATATCCGGTCTATTGCAAATGATTTTGGAAAAGCATTAAAAAGCGGCGGCCATCTGTCTTCGCTTCGAAGAACTAAAAGCGGAGCTTTTGACCTTTCGGAAGCAATAAGCCCTGGGTCTTTTGTAGAAAAGCTCAACGCTTAGAAGAAATGTGACAACCAACTTTCGCCCGCAGGTACCTCCCAATTAGTTTCATATTCAGATTTTGTATTGATCATATGATCAAACACCATGGTTTTCTTTGATACCCCTTTATTCTTGATCAGCACTTTAAAATCAGGGATTTCCTTCATCTGGACATATTGTCCTTGCTTAAAACACACGTTAATTTTATCCAAAAGAACAACATCATATTGACTCTCAAGCTTTTGAACAAAACCAACCAGTAAATTTTGCTGATCCAGGCTCAATGGGGTTTCCTCTGAAATAATAAAAACAATAAATCTATCGTATTCAAGCTTAAAACTAATATCAATTCCTTCGAATTCTTCGCAAAACCTGCTCAATTTGCTCTTTATTTCCGGTAATTCAATAGGGAATAATTTCCTGCTTGCAGGATAAATCAAAACTTTTGCTTCGGGTGTTAATTCCTCATAGGTCACCAGCATATTAAAAGGTTATTTCTTCTATAAGTTCAAGCATTTCCATTTCAATTTGTGCTCCCCGGTCTTCATTGTACCAGTTTTGAAGGTCGGTTTTTAACTTTGCATCAACTTTTCCATGTTTTTCCTTGTAATCAGTTACCAATTTAGAGGCTTTAGCCGATCTTGGGCCCCATGATCCGACCACTTCCTTGGAGTTATTGTCAACAACAATTAGTTTGGGAATAGACTTGCTGCCATTGGTAAGGAACTGATTCATCAATTCTTCATTCTCATCTCTCAATAGCACCTTCAAATCGATCTTTTCATTGGCCTCGGCAAATTTATTGATCACGGGAAGTGTTTGAGCAGCATCACCACACCAGCTTTCTGTAAGTACCAACCAAATAAAGTCCCTGTCTATTTTTTGGGTTTTACTTAGGGTCTCTTCATTAAGTTTTGTCTGTTTGTCAAGACGCTTCATTCTTTGATTGTTCAACTTGGTAAAATGAAATAAATCCTCATTTTGATCTGTCCCCGTTGATTTTCCCTCTTTTAGCAATTCCAGCACCTTTTTCTTATAATCAGTATAACTTTGTGCTGTCTGTAAACTTTTCTCTAATATATTCTTCATTTTTTATACTTTGAATGCACTTAGGCGTATCAAAAATAGAAACAAACTAGATAGTATAATGTAACCCCTGTAACATAGTTACCACCATTTGATCGAGGTCTGTTTTTGCCTCCCAACCCCAATCTTTTTTTGCCTGTGAATCATCCACGCTTTCAGGCCAGGTTTTGGCTATTTCCTGACGAGAATCCGGTTTGTAATTTATCGTAAATTCGGGAATTTGTTTTGTAATTGCTTGAGCAAGTTCTTTAGGTGAAAAGCTAAAGGCACCTAGGTTATATGAAATATACGAGCTCAATCGAGGCGCTTGCATAACCCCTATCGTCGCATTAATGGCATCATCCATATACATCATCGGCAGTACCGTATCTTCTTCCAGAAAACAAGTATAAGACTTTCTTTTAATCGCTTCATAAAAGATCTCAACCGCATAATCCGTCGTTCCGCCTCCTGGAGTTGTCTTGTAACTGATCAGTCCCGGGTAACGAATACTTCTAACATCAACACCGTATTTACGGCTGTAATAGGCACACCAGTTTTCTCCGGCTAGCTTGCTGATTCCATAAACTGTAGATGGTTTAATAATAGTATCCTGAGGCGTATTCTTTTTTGGTGTATCAGGACCAAAAACCGCTATAGAACTGGGCCAAAATACCTTTTCGATTACTCCCTCTTTAGCCAGCTCCAGAATATTAAAAAGGGAATTCATGTTCAACTCCCAGGCCATTTGAGGATTCTGCTCAGCAATTACCGAAAGTATGGCCACCATCAAATACACTTGCTTGATCTGATACTTTTCCAACACTTTTTTTATGTCGCTTTTATTCGTAACATCCAGAAATTCGAAGGGGCCAGACTCCATTACTTCATAATTCCCTTTACGGATATCAGAGGCCACCACATTTTCATTACCATAGATCTCTCTTAGTTTTAGCACCAACTCAGTGCCTATTTGTCCACTTGAACCTAGTATGAGAATTTTAGCATCCATGTATTTATTTTTTTAGAACGGTTCAAAGATAGGAGTTCTCACAGAGAAAAACTATTGATTCGGTACGATGGTCTATGATATTATTGCTTATTTTTGAATCATCAAAACAAGTGCGATGCCCAAGATTTTTATTGCTTTTTTAGCCCTGACACTTTTCATTTCTGCTTGTAAAAACAAAGAGCAAAAAGCTAAGGAAGTAAATGATTCCAGCCCTGTGAAAAACAGTCTGATCAAATCGGAAAAGCCTATTACCAAGCTGAATCCTGCATCTAAAGAAATGATCGCAACGTGGCCCGAGTATCAAAAATTTGATGAATTGATCAGTCAATATCAGGAAACATCCATGAACGAAGCACTTTTGAATAGCATAGAACTTTCAGAACTTGCCAGGCAACTAAAAGATTCGGTTAGGATTGAAAAACTTGATATCCCGGAAGTAAAGATAAGATTGAATGTATTGTACAGCGAAACCTTAAGGCTAGCTGATATGTCAACCATTCCAACAATTACAGAAGCTTTGGTCGCTCAGGAAAATAATAATGTCATTGATGCTTATTCGGCCCTAAACATTAAAATCAACAACATGACTGCACAAGACGAGTTGAATGAGGAGATCAGCACGTTTGTAGATGAAGTTCTTGATGAGCCAAAACAGGATTCACTGAAGATCAGGGATCAAGATGAGGAGCAGGACTAACTACCTAATCAGGAAATAAGCTGCTATCAAGGCCCGGTACGATTCGAAGTGCATTCTTATAATATACTTTCTTGAGGATTTCATCTGAAAGACCTAAACCATACATGGCCCAAAAAGCATGATACTTTTTATGGTATGGAAAATATTCATCAGCGGTTTCCAGAACTCTGAAATAAGTTGGGAATTCCTCTGGTTTCCAGCTATCTTTTCCAAAAAGGATCCTGTCCTGATATTTCTCAAAAAATTTACCGGCAAACTTAGGCTGTCTTCCCAATTCGGCAATGATAGCGCCGATTTCCACATTCATATTAGGCATTTCTTCCATTAGTTCACTAAGCTTCCCGAGATTATTGGCGAACCATCCCATATGTGCATTGATAAAAATCGTTTTAGGATGTTTTTTAAACATACGATGTTGTTCACTTATAATCTGTTCCCAGGCAGCTGGATCGGATGCACTTCTTTTTCTCCTCGGATGTGTTTTTAATTCCAGCCATCTTTCATTATCGCCGTCAAATTCATCCCAAAATGATTCAGGATCAGCTGCATGTATTAAAACTGGCACACCCAACTCTCCGCATTTTGCCCAGATCGGGTCGAGTCTTATATCGTCTATAGCCAACCTTTTACCATCACTGTCTTTATAACGCATCCCGAGACTTTTGTATATCTTTAATCCTCTTGCTCCGTTTTTAATGTCTTTTTCAAATTGAAGTACCGTTTTTTCTGTCCAGTTTTCAGTGCCCACTCCTTCAAAATCAATATTGGCAAAAACAACGAAACGATTAGGATAGTGGTCTTTTATATTCTTGACCGACCTGATGAGTTCTTCGCCTGACCTACCGCTCAAATTCACCATAATTCCCATATTCAAGGTATCCATAGCTGTGACTACCGGTGTAAGATCCTGATCAGGCATTCTGTACTGGTGCCCATGAACATCTATAAAAGGAAACTTGGCTTTTAATACATGGTTTTCCGGTACTACAAGCGTAGACTTGGGATTATAATCTTCGAAACTCATTTCCTGAGCAAAGGAAGTATGAATCGTGAGGATCATCAATACCGCTAAAGGTAAAAGTTTAAGATGCATATAATTTATTTTTATCAGAATTTCAAAAGTAGGTTTTCTTAACTGGCCGTACAAATAAAGTTATTGCATTGTACCGTTACTCAGGATTTCCAATTAAGTAAAACCCATGTTCTGATCACCTCAGTTCTGATCACCTCAGTTGCAATCACCTGGGATTACTGGGATTATTCAGGGCTTCACTTGAAGTGAAGCCCTGAGAAGTGAAGCCCTGAGAAGTGAAGCCCCCATTTAAAGGCATAAAAAAACCTCTAACAAATAAATGTTAGAGGTTTAAAAGAAAGGCAACGAC
>JBFFLO010000123.1:0-7284 GCA_041554895.1 Lutimonas sp.
CCCTCGTGATCCAGGACCCCGGCTTTTTCTGTAATGTCTTCAAAGTAACGGCCCTCCATATTTTTATAGAGCCTGCACGTTTCCCCCTGGTAGATATCTGGGGTCGCATAAGATTTGGACTTCCCGTCCCTCGTTGAATAAATGTCTGTTTCAGGCGTCCATTTTACATAATTGTCCACAAAAAGATCTAACCAGCCATCGCGATCAACATCGACCCAGGCAGCGCTTGTAGACCAGGCCGGAATGCTTTCAGGGGCAGGATCATTTCCTGACACACCCATTTTTGCCGTGACATCTTGAAAAATCCCGTTTTCATTTTGAAGCAGGATGTTGTTGCCCACAGCCGTCAGATAAATATCCATATCCCCGTCAGCGTCAAAGTCGGCAAAGGAACAACCCATTCCATAAATTGAAAAATCCAGGCCCGAGGCAGCAGTGACATCTGTAAATGTACCGTCCATATTGTTCCTGTACAATACAGGAGTAGGTTTTACGTCATTGGTCTTATGATCTGGCCAAAAAGAACCGTTCACTAAAAAAATATCGGGCCAGCCATCATTATTGTAATCGAAAAACCCTCCTCCGCTGCCAATGGTTTCCGGCATCCATTTTTCCCCAAAGGCCCCTGTGACATGCATAAAATCAATCCCTGAAGCATTGGTTATATCGGTCAGCTGTATATGGTTAAAAGTTTTGGAGGATCGATCGGCTGTGAAATCATGTGCTTCATCAGTAAACTCTAATGTTGCTTTTTCTGCTTCTTTTTTTCCGCAACCAACCAATTGAAATAGTACCAATAGAATGAAGAATGCTTTGAAATCCATATGCTGTATGTGCTTAATAATGATCATTTGAAAACGTGTTATTTAAAATTCCAAGTGGTGGATCCTTATGTCCTGCGCCATTAAATTCGCCCCTGGGTTTTCCATTCTATATTTTTGAGCCGCTTCTGATGCCGACTCATCGATTTTATAATAGTTAAATGCTTTGTCCATAAGCGCAGCATCCGTATGGTTTCCTGTTGCCCGATAATTAAGAGCCAGATGGTAATAGGCCTCCCGGTCTTCCGGATCAATTTCCAAAACGGATTTATACATGCTGATAGAAGCTTCATATTGCTGGTCCAAATAATAGGTACGGCCCAGTTGGCGCTTTGCTGCCCGGTCGTTAGGAAAATATTTCAAAACATATTTATAGGCTGCTATGGCATCTTCGTACAATCCATCTTCCTGACGCACACGAGCCCATACCCAGGCAACCTGCGGGTCACCTTTTTTAATTTCTTCGCATTTTCTGAGGTGTGTGTAAGCCTCTTCAATATTTCCCTCACTAAGGGCTGTTTTAGCCATATTAAGCGGACCATCAAGGCTTGTTGGTTGTAATACTGCCACTTTTTCAAATGCCTTAAGGGCACCACGGGAATCTCCTTCAAGCAATAACCCGATGCCATAATCATTAAATCTGATCCAATCAGCTGCAGGAAGCTTGTCGTTTTGTTGTTTGCTGTTTGTTAAAGCGGGCGTTTTACCTGATACCAAAAACTCTATTTTGTCGGATGCAATCTCAGTGATTGGTAATTTTGGGATTTCTTTAAATTGCTTAAACCCCTGAGGATTGGCCTTATAGGCAAATTCCAGATATTTTTGATCAAACTTCCTGAACATTAACCTGGCCTCCATGCGAAGTCTTTTGTTTTCGAATTCTTTTGGAATTGTGAACGTATAATGTGCAATATCGGCTGTTCCCGGACCAATGACATTGGCATATACGGTTACATGAATGTCTTGGGCATTTCTTTGGTGAATGGGATTGGAATTTTTATCAACCAGGACCGCTTTAAATGCGTGTGCATTTTTATCCAAATGCCCTTCATTATCTATAAATCCACTAATTAGCAAGGAGTTACCCGTATCATCTTTAACTGTAAATTCCAACCATCCTTCATTGGAATCATTTGTGCCTCCCGGAAAAGTATGGCCAACTCCTTTGTTCCTGACCACTACATCAACCGTCACCTGTTCACCCGATTTTAGTGAAAGGCCCGAATCCTTCAAACCCATCAAAGGTTCTGGCTGGCTGGCTGTTTTAACTGCGAAAATATCTACGCCCAGTTTTTCATTTTGAAGGAATGAAACAATTTTATCCAAGGTAGCAGTATCATTTCTGATAAACGGCAATGCCGTATTGGCCGCAATAAAACGATGAGATCGGACCATGCCATTTTTGGCGGCTAAATCTCCTAATGGCGCTTTTTCAGGAGGCATATGGCAATCCTGGCACTCTTTTTTGACGGGAGGGAGGTAGAATGTTCTGGCTGCATTCAAAGAAACGCCACTGTCATGCCAATTGTCATATTCATCCTGGCCCCTCAGCCATCGGTAGTTGTTGACTGATTCAGGTAAACTTACTTTATGGCAGGTCATACAGTATTCGCTCTTGGCAAAGAAAGGTTGCATCATTTGTTCCATATGTGCCTCGGGCTTTGCTTTGATAGCGGCATCATGGAGAAAGGCGCCAAGGCTCCCATCCTTGCTTTTGGCGAACAAATATGGGTCCTCCTGTTCATCGGCTATATTGTAGTTTCCGTTTCCGGTCTGGTTATGTATCTTGTCAATGGAATGACATGCCAGACAGGTAAGCCCGGCTTGAGCTTCAGGTGTGTTACGGTCTATAATGCGGTTCATTTTACCAGCCAGCATCAGCGAAGGGTCATGACACCCGCTGCACCATTTGCTCTTGGCCCTGCCAATTCCATCCGGTCCAAAATCTTTGTATTGTGCGACATGCTTTTCTACCCATTTATTTGGTTCATTAGCCTTATTGCGCATATCGGTAATGGTAGCTTCATAAAAAGGGTTGTTAAAGGAGGCAAAACGATGGGCGGATGACTCCCACTGGGCCACGATATCCTGATGGCACCTGGAACAGGTAGAAGCGCCAATGGCTGTGTTTTTTACAAAGCCATGTTGGTCTATGTCTTCTTTAATTTCCTCAGAATTCCCTAATTCTCCCCTTGTAATGATGCGGGACGGCAAATAACCTCCTGAACTAGTCGTTGCAGCAGAAGGGAAAAATGGGCTCTCAGGTGGAACGAATCCTATGGGGAAGTATTCACCATCGGCGTAATCCTCCACGTTCCGGTCCCTGGCCCCGGGGCCTTTATGCATGCCTTGCTCACGGGCAGCTTTTGCTTCCTCCGTAAGGACCAAACTGTTTTTTGTTGATATATGGCCTATGACCATGATGCTCAAAAGCAAGATAACAGCCATGCTGAATCTTTTAAAAGCATTATTTGCAGGTTTGTTGCCCCTGCTGCTCATTCGATGTAGAATATATCCCGTTGGCGCCAGCAAAGCGCAAATCACATGAATCCACCAGGCCCAGTTATGATCTCTGCTCGCGGCAGAAGTAAGAATAAATAATCCTGTAATTCCCAGGGCCAAACCCACGATCATGTAGCCTATTCCGGTCAAGCCGCTTTTATGCCTGTACATTTTCCAAACCCTTGGCAAATGCATAAAGCCAAACACCAACATCAATATGACCAGTAATATGCCAACTCCTGTATGGGAAAGGATCATGGTCTGCAATAAAATCGGGATGGCACCCCTGCCTGATGAAAGGAAGGTAAGATCGAGGTTGTCAGCAAGACGGTTTATCAACAGGTACAAGGTGTTGGCAAACATAAAAACGGACAAGATAATTGCTGTCCAGAGTAAGATTTGAAGATTCTTTGAAATTACCCAGCGGTTGCGGCGCATGTATTGATCTTTAATTATTGAATAAATGATTCCTGAAAAAATGTGTGTAAATATAAAAGAAAATTATCTATAGATTATTGAATTTTAATTCACATGATTTGTTTAAAATGATATGGAGGGTTCAGGATAAAAGGATGAGTAGGGACCTTCAGGCCTGGTCACTGATGCAGGTCATAGGAGTTATAACCGGGCTTGTATAATTTTGCAAATAGATAAAGGAAAGATGAAAAAGTCAACGTGGATCCTAACCGTTATTATTGTTCTGTCGGTAGTGGGCTATTTAATCTTAAAGCCAAAATTAATTGATAAAAAGGTAGATTATACCTATACGTATTTTAATAAAGGGGATATTGAGGCCAGTGTTTCGAGCACCGGGACGCTGGAGGCCTTGAATACTGTAGATGTCGGCACGCAGATATCAGGTACCATCGCTAAAATTCATGTTGATTTCAATGATAAGGTATCACAAGGGCAACCTCTGGCCGAAATGGATATAAGGATGCTTAGGGCAAGGCTGCAATCTGCCAAAGCTGATCTTGCAGTTAGTGAGGCAAGGTTGGATCAAGCGGAAGATCAATACAACAGGAACAAAATATTATTTGAGAAAAGTGTTATTTCAGAACAGGAATTCAATAATCTGAAATATAGCTTGGAACAGGCAAAAAGCAACAGAGATGCAGCACTAGCGGCATTGACTACGGCACGGACCAATATTGATTACGCTAAAATCACGTCTCCTATTAACGGGATTATTATAGAAAAGAAGGTGGATGAAGGTCAAACCGTTGCAGCAAGTTTTGCTACCCCCACTATGTTTACAATTGCTGAAGACCTGTCAAAAATGCAAATTTTAGCAGATGTGGATGAAAGCGATATAGGTTATATCAAAGACAGTATGCCTGTGCGTTTCACCATCCAGACCTACCCCGATGCCACCTTTTCGGGAAAGGTCAGCCAGATCAGGTTACAGCCCGTGGAAATCAATAATGTGGTGAATTATAAAGTGGTTATTGCAGTAAACAATCAAAAAGGAATGTTGTTGCCGGGGATGACAGCCAATATTGAATTCATTACGGGCAGGGCAGATAATGTTTGGCTGATCAATAATTCAGCCTTGCGTTTTAGGCCCGACCAGAACATGCTAAAAAAAATCAAACCGCTACTCGAAGAAAAAGCCATAAAAACATTGCCTGATTCCCTTCAGCAGAAGTTTATAGATGCCATGGGTAACGAAGAGCTTTTTACTCCGGTAAACTTTAAAAAAAGCCTGCCTGCAGAAATCGATGGGTTCTTTTATAAAAATAATGAGGGGAAATTGGATTTCAAGTTTGTCGAAGTAGGAATTAAAGTTGGTTTGGAATCAGAAATAAAGCGTTTTTTGGATGCATCTGAGATATCCGAAAACATCAAAGTTATAAATGGTATTAAAGCTAATAGACGAAAATGACGCCTGCAAAAAAAGTTGTAGAGACCAAAAAATTGAGTCGTGTATTCAAAAATGGTGAAATAGAAGTCAGGGCCCTCACAGATGTGGATATGGTCATCAACCAGGGAGACTTTGTAGCCATTATGGGGGCATCCGGTTCAGGAAAATCTACGCTCTTACATATTATCGGCTGTTTGGACAAGCCCACATCGGGAGAATATAAGTTAGACAATGTACTGGTTAACAACTTGGATAAAAATCAGCTCGCGGATATTCGAAATCAAAAAATAGGCTTTATATTCCAAAGTTATAATTTACTTTCCCGGACCACAGCGCTTGAGAATGTCGAACTGCCGCTGATCTATAACAGATCCGGGCAATTTCGGAACTCCAGGGAATTGGCTAAAAAGGCATTGGACCAGGTGGGTTTGTCTGACCGAATCTACCACAAGACAAATGAGCTTTCAGGGGGCGAACAGCAAAGAGTGGCTATTGCCAGGGCATTGGTCAACAATCCGACCTTGATCTTGGCCGATGAGCCTACAGGAAATCTTGACAGCAGATCCAGTTTTGATATTGCAGATCTTTTTGTAAAGTTCAACAATAAAGGCAAAACAATTGTAATGATCACGCATGAACATGACATCGCACAATTTGCCAAGCGCATGATCTTTTTGAGAGATGGGCGAATTTTAACAGACAGTAGTATCGAAAAAAGAAATACGAAGGAGTTTGCCCTAAGGGAATTGGAAAAACCTGTAGCAATGCAAAATGAGGGGTCATGAGACGCTTATTAAAAATATTTAAAGTAGCATTCCAGTCGATCAATAAAAACAGGACGCGAAGTTTATTGACCGTATTGGGGATTATCATTGGTGTAGGTGCGGTGATCATGACCATTTCTGCTGGAGAAGGAGCGACGATGCAGGTTCAAAATCAAATATCGGGGCTGGGCACGAATTTATTGATGATCCAAACAAAGATGGAGCATAAGGCAGGTATCAATGTCAGAATGGGGCGGCCCATAGATAAAAAGGATTTTGAGATTTTGCAAAAAAACGCCGTATGGATGCCTCAATTATCGCCGGTACTGGCGATAGGTGCCCAGGCCATTGGCCCGGATGGTTATAAATCGACGATGGTCTATGGTGTTGCCTTTGACTATTTTTATATATCAAGCCGCGATCTAGAGTCAGGGAGTTTTTTTACAGAAGATGACGTAAAAACGGCTAGGAAATATTGTGTTATAGGGGAAACAATAAGGGAACAGCTTTTCCCGGGGACAGACCCGATAGGAAGGCAAATACGCATCAATAAGGTACCATTTACCGTAGTTGGTTTGTTAAAAGAAGAGGGAACAGGCGGTATGCAAGACATGGATGATATTATACTTGCACCTTATACAACGATTCAAAACAGGTTGTATGGTCGCCTAAGAGGATATACCATGATCGTGGCAAGTGCCTTAAGCGAAGATCATATTATTGACGCTGAAATGGAAGCCACAGAATTATTGAGGGAGTCTCATAGGATCAAGGAGGGAGATGATGACGACTTTGAGATCATGACCCAGATTGAATTACAGGAGATTACAAGTAATATTACGGGTATCCTGACGATTTTAATGGGAGCTATAGCAAGTATTTCATTGATCGTAGGAGGTATAGGCATCATGAACATCATGTTGGTATCGGTTACCGAACGAACTCGGGAAATAGGGACCAGACTGGCCATTGGCGCCAGGGAAGGCGATATTCTCACTCAGTTTTTGATCGAAGCCATTGTATTGAGTTTGTCAGGTGGTATTTTGGGTATTGTCTTGGGTATTTTGGGAAATCAAATTATATACAGAGCCACCGGTTTCTTTATACCGACGGCCTTATATTCCATATTAATAGGATTTGGGTTCTCAGCCTTGGTTGGGGTGGCTTTTGGCTATTTTCCTGCGCGAAAGGCAGCAAAATTGAATCCAATTGACGCCTTGCGATATGAATAGCAATTAAGGTATGAATTGCGAGGCTTACCTCGATTCAATATGGTTTTTCATCAAAGGAGTAAAATAATCTTAGTCGTCAATAAAATGGGATATCTAATGAA